>NZ_CALKTQ010000217.1 GCF_937997465.1 uncultured Campylobacter sp.
CTCCCCTCGCCGCTATCCATCTCAAGCGTGCCATCAAAATTTTTAGGCACTAAACCACCCAGCAATTCGCCGTTTTCGCTATATTTTATAAAAAATATCCCATCATCATAGGGTTCAAATTCTTCCGTATTATTGGCGATTTTGGTGACTGATTTGGCTAGCTTTTTTTGGCTCACGTCCTCAAAAATTTCATCCGCCACAACCGCTGAGATAGCTATGAGTGCTGCCACGATAGCCATGATAAAAAATGAGTACCAAAGCGTCACGCGCGCTGTGATGGGGATATTTGCAAGAGTGCGCTTAATCCTTAATAACATAGCCAAGTCCTCTTTTAGTCTGGATCACTTCGCACTCACCAAATTTTTTTCTTATATTTTTTACTAGTACGTCGATGATGTTTGAGCTGCCCATGTAGTCGAAGTCCCAGACGTGTTCTTTGATCTGGTCGCGGGTCAAAATTCTACCCTTATTGAGCATCAAAAACTCTAAAATTTCATACTCTTTGCCTGTTAGCTCGATATTTTGCCCGCCAAATTCGACTGACTTTTTAGAAAGGTCGATCTTTAGCTCGCCTGCGCAAATTTCACTACTTGCGCTGCCGCTGTTTCGGCGGATTAGCGTGCGAACTCTAGCTAACAGCTCTTTAAAATCAAATGGTTTTACTAAATAGTCATCAGCGCCCGTGTCAAGCCCCTTTACGATGTCATCTATCTCGTCCTTTGCGGTGAGCATGAGCACGGGTGTGGCTAGCTTTCTGGTGCGAGACTTTTGCAAAAATGTAAGGCCGTCCATCACCGGCATCATGATATCAAGCACGATAAGATCGTAGTGCGCCACGGCGGTAAAGTCCATCGCCTCCTCGCCGTTAAACGCGCTATCGACGCTATATCCGTTTTTCTTAAGGTGCTTTGTGATGACGTTATTTAGGTCTATCTCGTCTTCAACGACTAAAATTTTCATCTTTGCCTCTTTTTGGTTTTGCTCGCTATTTTATCAAATTTAACTCTTTATTTTTAGGCTAAGTATCTCTCCGTTGCCGGCTGCTATTTTAAAACAATATAAAAAGTCGTTAAATTTAGCCTTCGCCTCGTAAAAATACTCCCTGCTAGCTTTGTTAAACGCCTCCATCTTGCCTAGATAAATTTGACCAAATTCAACATTGCCAGCCTCTGTTTTTAGGCGTTTAGCGACGATATCTTTGACTAGATCACTTGAGATGATCTGCGCGCCGTCAAATTTAGCCTGCTCTTCATTTACCCTTGAAAGCTCCGCCTTTTTGGCCTCATCTTTTAGCTCGTTCGCCAAATTTCCCAGCCACTCTCCAGCCTTACCGGCACAAGCTAGCACGCCACCGGCGCTTTGGAGTGAAATTTCTAATGTCTTTTTGGCTAAATTAAGAGCCCAGTTAGCGCCACAGCTTGTTTTTTTAATATTTTCTTCTAAATTTTCTCTTCTTTGCTCTATTTTATCTAGAGTCTGGCTAGCGTTTTCATCTAAAATTTGGTTTTCGTTTTTGCTTGCAGTAGCCATCTCAACATCTAAATTTTCGTCTAAGTTTTTATTTACATTCTCGTTCATCTTTTTTCCTTAGTTAAATTTAGCGCCCAAATTTCTCTGGGCGCACAAGATCACTTCGTGTAGTTGCCGATGATTTCGCCTGTTTGAGCGTTTATTATCACCTTTTTCTCGCTCATGCCTTTTTAAGCTCGACCTTGTAGATCCAAGTGCCGTTTTTATTATCAAGATCCGCCTCGTCAAGGTTCCAGCCAGCCTCAAGGGCGAGCGCTTTATTTGCGGCCTCGTCGATGCTAAGAGCGAACTTTGAGAAATCTATCGCCTCGTTTGGCAATATAAATTTTTCGTTTTTAACCTCGTGTTTTACGATCTGACCGCTGTTTGCGTCGATTTTTATCTCTTGTTTTTGATTATCTTTAAAAGACTCTATTTCATAAAAAGTTGTTCCTTTTTTAACGTCTACCGAAATATCCTTGACGCTTGAACCTGGGAAGTTTTTCTCAGCTATGTTTAAAGCGTCGTTAAATGTGACAGCCGCTTGTAAGCCTGTGGCACCTAAAATCGCTGCTAAAACAGCCATACTTAATACTTTGTTCATTGTTTGTCCTTTGATTTTTATTTCCAACTCTTTGTTTGGATGAGCGCATTATAAAAGACTTAAATGAAGCTAGGATGAATGGAATGAATTTATTTAAAAAGCGTAGCACACTTGATGTGATTGCCTAAAATTAGGCCTAATAGCGAGTTTACATCTTAAATTTACTATTTAGTTTTAGTGTTTTTATTGCGTATTTGCTCC
>NZ_CALKTQ010000218.1 GCF_937997465.1 uncultured Campylobacter sp.
AGCTTTAAATTTAGCGATCTAAAAACCGCGCTTCGGGATATTTTGAAGTAAATTTAAATAATTTTGCCTGCTTAGCCAAATGCTCCGCTTCGGTTTTTGCAAAATGCGGCTAGCGCAAACACAGCGTAAATTTGACGCCGCTACGAAAATTTAGCCGCATAGAATCTCGTCCGATTTTATCGCAAATCCGAATTTTTAAAAACGCCGACGTAGAGGCCATAAGAGCAAATATGATAACGCCCTAAAACATAAAATGCTTTGCCCGCTGATATGGCGGGCTATAAATCGGTAAACAAAATTTAGCAAACCTGACGCTTAGGCAAAATTAGCACGATCCGCCCAAGAAAAAAGCAATAAATTTTTACGACTGCCGAGCAATGTCTTAAATTTACAAAACCGCGAGCCGATATTAGGCAAAATTCGGCGTAAATTTGAATCAGACGGCAAATTTACGCTTTTGAAGATAGTAGACTAAGCTCATAAATTTGGAAAGCTAGCTTTTGCCACTAGTTCTGCGCGCAAGGGTTTGCTACCTGCGCGCTCAAGCGGACTTGCGAGAAGTTTTTAATCAAACCGCCTCGAGATGCTAGGCGAGAGCTTAGTCAAAACATCATAACTGATCGTGCCGAAAAAATCCGCCCAAACGCGCGCGTCGTCAAATACGCAAATTTTATCGCCCGCGTCTTCGCAGCAAAAGCTATCCATCGACATTTTGCCGAGCAACCGCTGTCCGCCGGCAGTCTTTAGCTCGCCCTCGCCCGCATAGCGCAGCAGTCCGTCGCCGTAGCCTAGGTCGTAAACGGCGATTTGCATATCCTCGCTCGCGCAAAATTTAGCGCCGTAGCCCGCGCATTGCCCTTTTTTTAGTACTCTACCGCTAACTTTATGCGCCCAGAGCGACGCCACGCGCTTTAGCCCCAAACTATCGTCAAACTGCGCGTAGCCGTAGGCGGCGATGCCCACGCGCACGTACTCGTCCGCTAGCTCGCCGAAGCGCTCGGTCGCAGCAGAGTTATGCGAGTGAAAGGTCAAATTCGAACCGCCGCAAATTTCGCGCACTACGGCTTTTGCCGCGGCGAAATTTTGCCTCTGCACGAAATAATCGCTACTGAGCTCCTCGGCGCTTCTAAAATGCGTAAATGCACCGCAAATTTGCAGTCCGTGCGCCAAGGCCGCCTTGCACGCCGCCCTCGTCTCATCTACCGCAACGCCGTTTCGGTGCATGAGTGTATCGACGGCGATATGTATGCGCGCACCTTTTTTAAATTTAGAAATCAGCGAAATGTCGTTTACCGCGTAGATAAATCGCTCGCTCTCGCCGCCGTGCGGGATGTGCGAAAGGATGAGGATGTGCTCGAAAAAGGGCTCCAGCTCGCGCGCCTCGGCTTCGTTTTTAACCGCGCAAAATTTGATGCCGTAGCTCGCCGCCTCATGCCCCACAAGCGCCGCTCCATGCCCGTAGGCATTGTCTTTTAGCACCAAAATCACGCGATCTTTGCCGCCGGCTTTGGCGCAAATTTTAGTTAGATTATGGATATAGGCGGATCTGTTTAAAACGAGTTCAGACATTGAAATTTACGCCAAACGCCTCGTAAACGTTAGGAAGTAGCTTTCTGATACTATAATCGTAAGAGTAAAATTTAGCGTAAAGCGCCTTTAGATCAGCCTCCTCAACCGCTGCAAAGTCAAACACGTCAGTGCCCGCAACCTTTGGCACTTGGCGGTCTAGCTCGGCGAAAAACTCGCTCCTAGCCTTTAAAATTTCCTCGATTTGAGCCTTTACTATTTCTTTTTTTTCTTGCATTTACTTCTCCGTTAAGATTTTAAATTTATCTTTATCTAGCCGCACGTAGAGCTCTTTTTGCCCCTTAAATTTGTGACTAGGCGCAGTATAATCCTCGTCAAAAACCACTCTAAAAAGATTTTGTCCTTTGACGTTTGGATACGGCGTCACGCTAAAATTTGAAGCTTTTATGCTCTTTTTTTCGTTTAGCGCGAAAATTCTCTTTTTATTTTCGGCAAATTTAGCCCTCGTTAGCGCGTTTTTGCCCTCTATCTTTACAAATTCGTCCGCATAAAAGCCGAGGTAAATTTTAGTTTCGTTATCTCGCCACGCCTGCAGCCACTCGTGTAGATGCGCCAGCACGTGCGCTACGTCGTCTTTGCTAGCGTCTACCTTCTGGCTTTCGCTGATTATCACGACGCCCTCGCTGCCGATTAGTCGGCCGAATTTCACCAGCGCATCGTTGTTAAACGCCACGCAGCCGCGCGTTTTTACTTCGTCGTCGCGTTTGCCTTTCATCGGCAGACCGTGTATCCAGATACCTCCGCCGGTTTTTTGTGCGGCTTTGTCGTGAGCGTTCGGGTATGATAGCGACATAGCAAGCGGCCCATAAAATGTATCGGGCGGCGTAAATTTATCAATGACGTCGTAAACACCGATCGGCGTTTTTAGATCGCCTTCTTTAAATTTATCCCCGCTTTTGCCCGTTATCACGCTTTGAGAAAAGATTTGCTCCAGCGCGCCGCCCGCATACTCGAAGCTTTGCAAGGTTTTTTGCGCTTTATTTATGACGATGATTTTGGTTTTAGCCTCGTAGTAGCCGTATCTGACGTCGGCTGCGCCTAGCTTTTCCAGCCAGTACTTTGCACCAGTCAAATTTGCGTCCGCTAAAGCCTCGGCGAGTAAAATTTGAGAAAAAAAAGCATAAAAAATAAGTAAGCCGAGTAGTTTTTTCAAAATTTTCCTAACGTTGAGTATTTTCGTAATAAAGGCCAGAATTATATTACATTTTCTCTTAAAAATTTTAAAAAGCTTTTATTTTGTGTTACAATAGCGAATATCAAAATTATACGTAAAGGACGCAAAAAAATGAAAAGCAAATTTTTAGCTTTATCTCTAGTAGTCGCCTCTTTGGGCTTTGCAAATGCCGCAGATATCGAGATCGTTGATATCTACGCCAAGGCTACACCTCCCGGCACAAAAAATACGGCTCTGTTTTTCGATATCAAAAACAACACGGATAAACCGGTAAAACTAATCGGCGCTAGCTCTCCCGCAGCCGCTACAGGCGAGATACACACGCATAAAGACGTAGACGGTATGAAAAAAATGGTGCAAATAGAAAATATCGAGGTGCCTGCGATGGGCGAGGCGAATTTAAAACCGGGCGGTCTGCACGTGATGCTGATGAACGTAAAAGCCCCGATCAAAGAGGGCGACAAACTAGACGCTACGCTAGAGTTTGACAACGGACAAAAACTCGAAGTAAAAGACATCGTCGCAAAGTCGGTCGTAGCTAAAAAAGACGGCGAACACGGACACGATCACGGCGGACATCACAAGCATTAATGAAAAAATTTCTCATTATTTTAGTCCTGCTAGTCGGTGTTTTAGGTACCTCGGCGTATCTGTTTTTTAAACCGCAAGCGCAAGAGGACTTTTTGAGCGCAGAGGACGTGGGGGCAAATTTAACCCCGCTTCCTTGCGATATGAACGCCGAGCACTCCTGCGGCGTGGAGTTTCGCGGCAAGACGGTTAAATTTAGCCTCTCGCCAAAGCCTATTTACACGATGCAGCCGACGATCGTGCGCATCGAGGGGCTAGAAGGGTTTAAAAACCCGAGCCTTGAGATCCACGGCGTAAATATGGACATGGGTGTGATTAAGGCCGAAGTAGAAAAACGCGACAACGCCTACATATCAAACATCGTGCTAAGCGCGTGCCTGATAAACATCATGAGGTACCGTTTCGAGGTGCTTGAAAACGGCAAAAGAAGCGGGCTTTATATAGACTTCGACTTGCATCAATAGACGCAAATTTTACTTAAAAGGGCGGATGATGAAAAAGCTTATTATCGTACTTATACTGATTTTAACGGTTCTTGGTGTAGGTTATCTCGCACTCTACTCAAACAAATACGCCCCTAACGGTCAAGGCACAAACGTCGCCGAGGGTCTAAAAAATTACGATTTTACCGGCAAGGGCGTAAACGGCGCGGTGAGTCTAAAGAGCTTTGAGGGTAAAAATAAGATCATATACTTTGGCTACACCTCGTGTCCGGACGTCTGCCCCGCGACTTTAGGTATCTTAAGCGGCGTGTTAAACGAGCTTAAAAGAGACGATATCGTCGTGATTTTCGTCACTCTCGACCCGGAGCGCGACGAACCTAAAAACGTCGATGAGTATGCGAAGTATTTTTATCCGAATTCTTACGGTATAGTATTAGACGATCTACCTAAGGTTGCAAAAAGCTACGGCGTGAAGTATCAAAAGGTGCTGCTTGAAAAATCGGTCATGGAGTACTCCGTCGCTCATAGCTCCTCGCTATACGTACTAGATAAAAACGATAAATTCGTCGCCGAGATATCCAATCTAACGGCGCAAAACATCAAGAAAACGCTGGAAAATCTGGAATAATAACAGCTTTATTATTTAGTTGTTATGAGTGTTACGTTATAACACAGAGATATTTTTTTATGCTCAATTATTAACGATTTTGATTTAAATCAATATACTTTAAGCCTTCCGGTTGTATAGTTTCTTTAGCGGAAATTTAAAACTCGGAAGTCATCCATGAAGATTATAGCGCTCGTATGCGCTCTATTTGTTTTCTCCTTCGCAAGCGACGTTAGTGCTACGGCTAGTCTCGACGTAAAAAGCTGCGCGTATAGCGAGCAAAACAAAACCCTAGCCATCTACGATGCCAAAAATTCGCTAAATATACTTAACAAAAAAGACTTAAAACCCATAAGCAAATTTGACTTTAAAACAGACGAGATAACCTCGCTAGCCTTTGATGGCGCAAATTTATACGCAGGATTTGCTGGCGGCGAGATAGCTAAATTTAACGATGATTTTAGCTCTTTTGCCGGCATGCTAAATCTTTCAAATTTAAGCCTTGATGCGCAGATAACGCACCTTCACGTCGCAAACGGCAAAATTTACGCGGTCGTCAGCAAAGACGCCTTTATCTCCTACGATCTTGCGTCAAAAAAGCTGACGCGCGCAAATCTTGACGGCACATACCGTATCGTAACCTGTCAAATTTTAAACGGCGCCGCACTGATAACCAGCTGGGATAGATCGGTTTTTAGCGTAAATTTAAGCACCATGAAGGCAAAAAATCTAGGCAGATTAAAATCCGTAGCTTTGAGCGCGGCGGAGATAAACTCAGGCGTGATTTTCGGACTTGCTAGCGGCGAGATAGCTAGCCTCAAATTTGACGCCGAAGCGAATTTAACAAGCAAGCAAACTGGTGCGACAAATTTGGATGCCGAAGCAAATTTGGGCGACAAAGAAAACGCAATCGCAAATTTAACCGCCGTCAAAAACGCGCAAAACAAAGCGGATCTAAATTTGACTAGCGGCACAACAAACGCAATTTTGATGAACTCTACAAATTTAGAAACAAAAAACTCGGCGAGTACAGAGACCAAAGCCGCCCCAAACTCAATCGTCCAAATTTACAAAATCTCAAATTCACGCATTAAAAGCCTACTGGTCGTGCAGGATAAAGTTTATATCGGGCTTGGAAACGGCGAAATTTTACGAAGCGACGCGGAGTTTAAACAGATAGAAAAAATAGGCAAAAACTCTGACGCCGTGATAAGAATTTTTAACGACGAAGATAGCGTCATAGCCGTTAGCATAAACGGCGAGATCCAAATTTACAAGAAAAAATCTTAGGAAAGGAGATTTTCAATGAACAAACTACTTAGTTGCGGTATCGTTGCGGCTGCGGGCCTGGCGTTTACCGTTAGCAGTGCGTGTGCGACGGATAGCGATTTACAAGCTATCATGAAAGCGCGCGGTCTAACGGAAAAAGACGTCCTGGCGGCTGCTAAAACGTATCAGCCAAGCGGCAAGAAGGACGACTATATCGTCTTCTCATCAGGAGGCCAAAGCGGACAGGTAATGGTTTACGGCGTGCCTTCAATGAGGATTTACAAGTATATCGGCGTATTTACGCCCGAGCCTTGGCAGGGATACGGCTACGACGAGGAGTCTAAAGCCATCCTAAAAAGCGGCGCCATCAGAGGCAAACAAATCACGTGGGGCGACACTCACCACCCTGCTTTAACCGAGAAAAACGGCGAATACGTCGGCGATTATCTTTTCATCAACGACAAGGCCAATCCTCGCATCGCGGTTATAAATTTGCACGATTTTGAAACTACGCAAATCGTCGTTAATCCAATCGTAAAAAGCGAACACGGCGGCAGCTTTATCACCCCAAATAGCGAATACGTCATCGAAGCGGCACAGTACGCGGCTCCGCTAGATAACGGCTACCACTCGATAGACGAGTACGAAAGCGCATACCGCGGCGCGGTAACGTTTTGGAAATTCGACTATCCAAAAGGCAAAATAGACGAGAAAGCTTCCTTCTCGCTCGAGCTTCCTCCGTATTGGCAGGATCTAAGCGACGCCGGTAAGGGCGAGAGCTTCGGCTGGGCGTTTTCTAACTCCATAAACTCGGAGATGTATACCGGAGGTATCGAAAAGGGCTTGCCTCCATTTGAAGCGGGCGCTAGCAGAAACGATACGGACTATTTACACGTTTATAACTGGCAAATTTTAGAAAAACTAGCTCAAGATAAGAAAAACTACAGAGAAATAAACGGCCACAGAGTAGTTACGATAGAGGCTGCCGTTAAAGCCGGCGCGTTATTTTTGATCCCTGAGCCAAAGAGTCCGCACGGCGTAGACGTCACTCCTGACGGCCGCTATATCGTTATCGGCGGCAAGCTAGATACTCACGCGACGGTTTATGATTTTAAAAAGATCAAAAACCTAATCGATAAAAAAGAGTTTGCCGGCACCGATCCGTACGGCATCCCTGTGCTTGATATGGCAAAGAGCTTGCAAGGACAAGTCGAACTTGGCCTTGGACCTCTGCACAACTCTTTTGACGAAAAAGACGGCATCATCTATACCTCTCTTTACGTCGATAGCCAGATCGTGAAATGGGACTATAAAAATCTAAAAGTTCTAGATAGGATCAACGTCCACTACAACATCGGACACCTTGATACTATGGAGGGTAAGTCGTCAAAACCTAAGGGAAAATACGCTATCGCTCTTGATAAACTTTCGATCGATCGCTTTAACCCGGTCGGCCCTCTTCACCCGCAAAACCACCAGCTAATCGACATAGCCGGCTCAAAAATGGAGCTTTTATACGATATGCCGATACCTCTGGGCGAACCTCACGACGTAGTTTCGATCGCGGCTAGCAAGCTAAAACCGGCTACCACCTATGCCATGGGAACAAACTCTCGCACCGGTAAAGAAAGTCCGTTCGCTACTCTTGCCGGACAAGAAAGAGTCGAGCGCAACGGCAAAAACGTAACCGTCTACGCCACGATGATCAGAAGCCACATCAACCCTGAGCACATCGAAGTAAATAAAGGCGACAACGTAACCATCCACCTAACAAACCTAGAGCGCGCACAGGACGAGACACACGGCTTTACCGTGGATCTTTATAATATCCACGCCTCTTTAGAGCCTGGTAAAACTGCGACCGTAAATTTCGTAGCCGACGAAGAGGGCGTATTCCCTTACTACTGCACCGAGTTTTGCTCTGCGCTACACCTTGAGATGATGGGTTACTTGCTAGTTAAAGATCCGAACAAAAAATACGAATCCGCCAAAGCAAGCAAGCTAAAAACCCTAAGCCCGGAAGCTCTAAAAGCCGAATACGATAAAGTAATCGCTACAAACAAAGCTACCGACGAGGTTATCCAAAGCGTCGTTACTTATTTGAAAGAGAAGCATTACGAAAAATATCCTAAGGTAAAAGAGCTAGTTACGGACGCGCTAGATCAATACGGCAAAATCCCTGAAGCAAAAGCAAAAGCCGACGAAGCCTACAAAAAAGGAGACGTAAACGGCGCGATACTATGGGAGTACCAAGTATGGCAGTATATGGTTAAAACCGCGGACGTCGGCCTAAGAGCTAAAAACAATCTCGCTAAAGAGATCGCCACACCTATGAGCCCGGCTGCCGCTAAAGGCGAGGAAGCCTATCTAAAAGGCGGTTGTAACGGCTGCCACGTCATCGGTCAGGTTAGCTCGGGTCCAGATCTAACCGGCGTTCTTTTGCGTCACGAAAACGGCGAGAAATGGGTGTTTGACTTTATCAAAGATCCTGCTAAATTTTACAACGACGAGTACGTCAAATCTATGATAGATTTCTTTAACCTCAGGATGCCTAATCAGCACATGAGCGACCAAGAGATCAAAGATATCATCGAATACCTAAAATGGATCGACGAAAACGCGGGAATGTAATCCAAATTTGATTCGGGCTTAGCGGTCCGAATCAGTACGCTAAATTTGAGGCTCGGCGCGCGCAACCCGAGCCTCCCACGTTAAATTTAAAAAGCGTTTTGCGAAAAATTTTTTAAATTTAACAAAGGAGAAACGATGAAGAAGTATCAAATTTACACTATTATCGCGTTAGTCTTGATGACCGTTTGTTTTACGATCCCGGTGCTAGGCTTTTTCGGAGCCAAAGCCAAGATCGCCGCAGGCGAGCCTCTCGCCGGGTATTCGTATAAAATTTACGACCTTTACACCTCGTTTCAGTACAAAAATCACTTGATGCCAGACGACGTAAAAGCCAGCCTACAAAAAGCGATCGAGCAAAAAGCCGAGATCGGCACGCCATCTTTTCCTATCTGGTACGTCGCGCTTGAAGCGCCAAACTACCCAAAAGACGCCTTTCCAGACGGTATTCCGGTTTATTTTCACGTTGACGGATACAGCGGCGACGTGCACGAGATGAACACCATAAACCACTACATCGGCATGTATCCGATGGAGCACGGCGGCAACGTCGAGCGCGCGATTGCGCCTTATTATCTGCTTATTTCCACGCTTTGCATGCTAGCCTTTTTATACTACGACGGCAAATTTAACTCCCTGCTCATGGTGCTTCCGACCATAGCTCCGCTGCTTTTCATGGGCGCGTTTGCGGGCTGGCTTTACTGGTACGGGCACAATATGCAAGAGTGGGGCGCGTTTAAGATAAAACCGTTTATGCCGACCGTGCTTGGCGACGGCAAGGTCGCGCAGTTTACAACGCACTCGTATCCTAGCATAGGATTTTGGGTGATGATGGCTATGAGCGCGCTTTGTATACTAGCCGTATTTTCAAAGAAAAAAGAGCTCAAAGACGCGAAATGAAATTTAAGCTTTTGCTCTTTTGCGCGCTAAATTTAACGGCCTTCGCCAGTCCGCTGCAAGACGCTATAAACGCCGCCGAACCGGGCGACATCTTGCGCCTAAACGACGGTCTTTACGAGGGAAATATCGTAATCGATAAACCGCTAACGATAATAGGCAAAGGCGAGAACGCCGTGATACGAGGCGACCGCAAATCAAGCGTGATAAAAGTAACGGCAAAAAACGTAAAGCTCATAAATTTAAACATCGAAGGCAGCGGCACGAGCCAGATGAACCTAGATGCGGGCATAAGCTGCGCAAAGGGCAATAATATTTTAGTCGAGAAAAACCGCTTTAAAGACGTGCTGTTTGGTATCGAGCTATCAGAATGCAACCAAGCCGTGATAAGAGATAACAACATCACCTCAAAAGAGGGCTTTGACGTGCCTAGACGCGGAGATGCCGTGCGCGCGTGGTATTCGCACGAAAATTTGATCGAGCGAAACTACGTCTATAACAGCCGCGATATCGTGGCGTGGTTTTCCAGCAACAACATAATCCGCAAAAATTTCGGCAAAAACAACCGCTACGCCGTGCATACGATGTACTCTACGGGTAACCTCATCGAGGATAACGAATTTAGCGGCGGCGCGGTGGGGATGTATTTTATGTTTTCAACAAATTCCCTCGTGCGCCGAAACGTGATAATCAACTCAAACGGAGCATTCGGCGTGGGTATCGCGCTAAAAGATACCTCGGGCTTTACCGTGAGCGAAAATACCTTTTTATATAACTCGCGCGGCATCTACTCCGACCGCTCGCCGCTAAATCCGGGCGCCGTAAATTTGATCGAAAACAATCAAATTTTATACAACGTCATCGGGCTGCAAATGCACGCGACGCAGGAAAAAAGCGTGTTTAAGGGCAATGATTTTATCGGAAACATGGAAACGGCTATCAACGACACTCCGGGCTCAAAGATCGAGCTAAACGAGTGGAGCGGTAATTATTTCGACGAATACGAAGGACTCGACGTCGATAGAGACGGCATCGGCGATACGCCATACTTGCACTTCGTTTACGCCGACAAGCTTTGGCAGTATTATCCGGCCCTACGCTTTTTCTACGGCTCCACCGTGATTAGCGGGCTAAATTTCCTAGCTAAACTTGCCCCCTTTTCCGAGCCGCTTAAGCTTTTAGAGGACGACTCTCCTAAAATGCGCCC
This sequence comes from uncultured Campylobacter sp., assembly GCF_937997465.1. Lineage (GTDB taxonomy): Bacteria > Campylobacterota > Campylobacteria > Campylobacterales > Campylobacteraceae > Campylobacter_A. Next base: position 10,401 of record NZ_CALKTQ010000218.1, read on the forward strand.
AAACAACGCTCAAAAGGCAACGCTATGAATAGGCGAAATTTTATCGCACTAACGGCAGGTGCGGCGGCTGCAGGCTACGGCATCGGGTATTTTCTACCCAAAACGCGCGCGGACGAACTTTTTTTACGGCCTCCCGGAGCGGTTAAAAATTTCGAATCGCTCTGCATAAAATGCGGCCAATGCGTGCAGGTCTGTCCGTATCACAGCATCGAGCTACTAGATATAACGCAGGGCTACTCAAACGGCACGTCCTATATCGACGCGCACGAGCGAGGCTGCTATCTGTGCGACCTTTTCCCCTGCGTTTTAGCCTGTCCAAGCGGCGCGCTAGATCACGCTACGACGCAGATTAGCGACGTAAAGATGGGCGTGGGCGTGCTGCGAGGACGCGAGGCCTGTCTAGCGTACAAAAACGAAAACGTAAATTTAAACGGCATTACGAAAATGCTTGAGCGTAAAATTTACAACGACCGCGAGCAAGCCGTAAAAGACGCCGTCCAAAATAGCGTGGACAAGCCCTGTGATCTATGCGTGAGCCTCTGTCCGATCGGAGACGTCGCCATAGCGATGGCTAAAAGCGACGGGCGAAATTTGCCCGAATTTAAACAAGGTTGCGTCGGATGCGGCGTGTGCGCCGAGGTTTGCCCGGTGCAAATCATCGACATCGCGCCAAACCGCGGCTATGATGAAATTTACAAAGGATAAAAATGAGAAATAAAATTTTAGGCTGTCTCGTCGCCCTCGCCGCCGCTGCGCTGATAACGGGCTGCGAGAGCAAGGATGATAAAAAACCGACGACGCAAGCGGCAAAAACGCAAGCGACGCCCGCCGCCGCAGGCATGATAGAGACGCAAAAAGCGGACGCTAACGCAACCGCGCAAAAAGACTACGATCAGTTTATGAGCTACGATATAAACGGTAAAAAGAGAGTCAAATTTGGTCTAGATGACGAAGAGAGCGAGACTAGCCGCTCAGTCGGCGCGCTAGCGATGGTGCGAAACCCGCTGCAAAGCATAAATTTAAAACTAGTAAAAGGGCGCCTTAGCAAGGACTTTATCGTAAAATGCTCCGCCTGCCACGACGACTACGCCAACGGCATCATCGGCCCGTCGCTGCTAAATAAAACCTCGGATCAAATTTACGACATGATATTTGCGTATAAAAACAAGCAAAAGGCAAATCCGCTGATGAAAGATCTAGTCCAAACCCTAGACGAGGCGCAAATCCGCGCTCTAGCAAACGAAATCAGCGAATTTAACGAGCAGTTTAGAAAAAAATAGGAGGCTAAAATGGGAAAGAAAATAGCGATAATCTTTGGAGCTTTGGTCTTGGTTCTTATGATTTTTATGCTGACTAGCCAGCCCTCAGCGCCCATAAAAGATGCCAGCAGACCCGAAATAAAACCCCAAGACTTCGCTCCTAAGCAAGAGCGAAACGAGGAGCTAAATCTGCAAGACGCCGAGGAAATAAAAAAGATAAAACAGCTACAAAACAGCGTAGCAAATCAGCCTAGCGAGGGCGTTAGTAAACGATACCTCACATCCTGCGCGCCTTG
>NZ_CALKTQ010000219.1 GCF_937997465.1 uncultured Campylobacter sp.
GGGGAGTTTCTAAATTCCCTCCAGGGCAAAACCACAAGGGGGTCAATATGGCAAAAGTAAGAAAAATATCAAGTAATGACGAGCTAGACGAGCTTATCAAGCTTGCGCCGCAAAGTAGACAAAAAGTGGCAAAAGATTTGGTAACCGAGTTAAAATTTATGAATAAAACTATGCAAAGACTCAAAGAAGTAGTGGAAAACGGCGAAATTTTAGAGGAATTTAATCAGGGCAAACAAAGCTTTATTAGAGAGAATTCCGCGCTAAAAAGCTACAACACGACCATTCAGCGGTATTCGCTAGTGTATAGGCAGCTTATGGAGCTGATAGATAAAAATCCGTCTCCAGCCGACGATAGCGAGCTGATAAATTTTATCTCGAGCAAATAATGAACTTCATAAAAGAGTATTATCGCAAAATTAAAACGGGCGAAATATTAGTCAGCAAAAGAGTAGAAAAAATTTACGACAAGCTAATAAACGACATGAAAGACAAAAGCGGCCAGTATAAATTCGACGAGAAAAAAGCTTTAAGGCCTATCGAGTTTATAGAGAAATTTTGCAAACACTCAAAAGGAGAATGGGCCGGCAGTCCGCTAAAGCTAGATCTATTTCAAAAAGCTTTTATCTCTGCGCTATTCGGCTTTGTGGATAAAAAGACGGGACTAAGAAAATACAAAGAGGCCTTTTTTATGGTGGCTAGAAAAAACGGTAAAAGCTCTCTATTAGCAGGCCTTAGTCTTTATATGCTGATCGCAGACGGCGAAGCGGGCGCGGAGGTTTATTCGGTAGCTACCAAAAAAGAGCAAGCCAAGATCGTATTTGACGAAACCTTAAATATGGTAAAGCAAAGCCCGCAACTTAGCAAATTTCTAAAAAAGAGAAAGAGCGATTTATATTTTTCTCTTAATATGTCCAAGATGATGCCGCTAGGCAAGAATAGCAACACCCTGGACGGGCTAAATTCCCATTTGGTAGTTATCGACGAGCTTCACGGCGTAAAAGACAGAAATCTTTACGAGGTTATGAAGCAAAGCCAATCCGCGCGCCGTGAACCATTGGTAATTATGATCACGACTGCCGGCACGGTCAGAGAGTGTATATTCGACGATATTTACGAATATGCTTGTAATATCGCAGACGGCATTTTCAAAGATGATAGCTTTTTTCCTATCATCTATGAGCTTGATAGCAAAGACGAATGGAAAGACGAGAAAAAATGGATCAAAGCAAATCCAGGGCTAGGAAGTATTAAAAAATACGCCGATTTATCAGATAAGGCCAAAAGAGCAGAAAACAGCCCGAAAGATTTAATCGGCATCCTTACTAAAGATTTTAACATTAGAGAGAGCTCGCGCAACGCATGGCTAAGCTTTGACGTTATCAACAATCCAAAAACCTACGACGAGTCTAAATTTAAGAACGTATACGCCATAGGCGGAGCAGACCTATCAATAACGACTGATTTAACCTGCGCTACGCTAGTAACGATAAGCGACGGCGAAAGGCTAGTTAAGCAGATGTATTGGATACCTAGAGACAACCTGGAGACTAGAATAAAAGAAGACAAGATACCTTACGATATTTGGCACGCAAACGGGCTCTTAAGGCTTTGCGACGGGAACACCATAGACTACTCGGACGTTACGGCGTGGTATTTAGAGCAAGTCAAACAAAACGGGATTACGGTGCTATGGATTTACTATGATAGCTATTCGGCTAGGTGTTGGGTGGATGAAATGCAAACAGAGGGCTTTAAGATGATTGGATGCATTCAGGGGGCTAAAACCCTATCACTACCCTTGCAAATCCTAGGAGCTGATTTGCAAGCTAAGAGAGTAAATTACAACAATAGCCCGATCCTAAAATGGTGCTTGAGTAATACTGGAGTCGTAGAGGATAGGAACGCAAACATAATCCCAGTAAAGAGCAACAATCCGCGCCAAAGAATAGACGGCACGGCATCACTACTAAACGCTTACGTCGGGTTGTGCGAACATTTAACAGAATTTGAAAGGCTTTGCGATGATAAAAGATAAAAAGATCAGTATATTAGGTTACATCTCGACCAGAAATGAATACGGCGAGGTTGAAAAACAGCAGCAATACTTGCTAAAGGATATTTGGGCTTACATAAGGCAACTATCGGCAAAAGAGGCTTACGAGCGAGCGCAAATTCAATCTGAAGCCGAGATTTTATTCGTGGTAAATTACAATGAGGTTTTAAAAGATCAGAGCCTGATCGACTACGAGATCAAATTTAGAGACAACACCTACCAAATAACCGGCATAGACTATTATGAATTTGGCAAGCGAGATATTAAAATTTATGCTAAGCCAAAAGGCAATAATCACAATTAGGTAAGAAATTGGGTAAGAAATATTCTAATTTTAAACCTTAAACTACGATTTTATCGTATGTAAAGCGGTATAGTTTTAGTCCATTCGGGGCCACCATTTCGCTTCTTTTGATTCAAATTTTCAAATTTCGCTTTATCTTTCGCGCCGTAAATCCAAATGTCAAATTTGCAAACTAAAGCCAAAATATATTTATTTTCTAAAATTTAACTCGTTAGCGTCAAATTTGTGCGGGTTTTTTGGGAATAAATTTAAAGATTAAGGCGCAAAGGCAACCACTCCTTTGCGCAATTTGGGAGAAAAATGAATCAAAACAGTGCAAAGACGGGATAAATGCATGATTCATTCGATGAAATATTAGCGTTAGTTTTCTTAAAATATAATAAACTATATTGAGAATATTACCGATTTAACAATATTTAAATTTTAATCAATATATCCTATTATATTCAAAACTCAAATTTGACCGCCGTTTAAACCCAAATCAAATAAAACATTAAGTAAAGCTTAAAAACAATTTAGCTAAAATCAAGCCCAATTCTTTCAGCGTAAGAAAGATGTTTCGATAAAAAGGACGCAAAATGAGCGATATCATCGCATACAAACTGGATGGAAACATAGTCGATACTCAGAGTATCAACGGGCGAGAAAACGCCGCAGAACCGATTTATTTTGACAACTCCCCCGACGCGCTAAACGTCATCAGGCACTCCTGTGCGCACCTCATGGCGCAGGCGATCAAAGAGCTTTATCCGCAGGCTAAATTTTTCGTCGGACCAAACGTCGAGGACGGATTTTATTATGATTTTAAGGTCGATGAGGCCAACAGCAAGCTTAGCGACGAAGACCTGGCGGCAATAGAAGCAAAGATGAAAGAGCTAGCCGAAGCAAAGCTTGACATCGTAAAAGGCAGCTCCACAAAAGCCTTTATGAGCGATAAATTTAAAGACGACGAGCTAAAACAAGAGGTGCTAAAACGCATCCCAGAAGGCGAAGTCAGCAGCTACAAGCAAGGAAATTTCGAGGATTTGTGCCGCGGACCGCACTTGCCAAATACCAAATTTTTAAGATTTTTTAAACTAACGCGAGTAGCCGGCGCGTATCTTGGCGGCGACGAGACGCGCGAGATGATAAACCGCATATACGGTACGGCATTTGCCGATAAAGAGAGCCTAAAAGAGCACATCCGCATCATCGAAGAGGCCAAAAAACGCGACCACAGAAAGCTTGGCGTGGAGATGAAGCTATTTACATTTGACGAAGAAGTCGGCGGCGGCCTACCGATCTGGCTACCAAACGGCGGACGTTTACGCTCCAAACTCGAGCAAATTTTATACAAAGCACACCGCGACCGCGGTTACGAGCCAGTGCGTGGACCAGAGCTACTAAAAGCCGACGTATGGAAAAAGAGCGGCCACTACGCAAACTACAAAGAAAATATGTATTTTACGACGATCGACGAGGCAGAATACGGCATAAAGCCGATGAACTGCGTCGGCCACATCAAGGTCTATCAGTCAGACATCCGCTCGTACCGCGATTTGCCGCTTAAATTTTTCGAATACGGCGTCGTGCACCGTCACGAAAAAAGCGGCGTACTGCACGGGCTTTTTAGAGTGCGCGAATTTGCCCAGGACGACTCGCACATCTTTTGTATGCCAAGCCAAATCAAAGAAAATATCCTAGAAATTTTAAAATTTGCCGGCAAAATAATGGAAAATTTCGGCTTCCACTACGAGATGGAGATTTCGACCAAGCCCGCAAAAGCTATCGGCGGGGACGAAATTTGGGAAACGGCAACCAAAGCTCTAAAAGAAGCACTTGACGAAAACGGCTTTAAGTACGGTATCGACGAGGGCGGCGGCGCATTCTACGGCCCAAAAATCGACATCAAAATCACCGATGCATTGAAGCGAAAATGGCAGTGCGGCACGATACAGGTCGATTTTAACCTACCTGAGCGCTTTGATCTAGGCTACATCGACGCAAATAACGAGCGCCAGCAGCCTGTCATGCTTCACCGCGCGCTACTAGGAAGCTTCGAGCGATTTATCGGCATCTTGATCGAGCACACGGGCGGCGAGCTGCCGTTTTTCGTCGCTCCGACGCAAGTAGTCATCGTGCCGATCGGCGACGCGCACCTAGACTACGCCAAAACCGTTGCCAAAGAACTACGCAAAATCGGCGTAGACAGCGAAATCGCTAGCAAAAACGAGAGCCTAAACAAACGCATCCGCACCGCAGAAAAACAGCGCGTGCCGATGATTGCGGTGCTGGGCGACAACGAAGTGGCAAATAGCGCCATCGCTCTACGCGACCGCACGACCAGAGAGCAAAAAGATATGAAGCTGGATGAATTCGTTGAGCTGCTAAAATCAAAACTCGCCGAGGTAACTTTTTGAAATATGGACCAAAATCCGCTAAATTTGAGCTAGGCACGGCTTTATGCTAAGCCTGGCTCTTACCAAAATCTGCAAAAATTGTCACGGCGCAATAAATTTCTACGAAAAATACAATAAAAACACAATATTTTTGGATATAATCAACAAATTTCAACTTAAAGGAAAAAACTAATTGGCTAAAGAAAACGAAGTGTTGCTCAACGAAGATATCAGAGCGAGCGAAGTGAGATGCGTGGGAGACGACGGCACCGCATACGGCGTCATTCCGAGAGTAGAGGCCTTGAAAATCGCCGAAAAAATGGGGCTTGATCTAGTGCTAATCGCACCTGATGCCAAACCTCCCGTTTGCAAGATAATGGACTACGGCAAATTCCGCTACCAGCAGGAAAAAAAGCAAAAAGAGGCCAAGAAAAAGCAAAAAACGATCGAAGTAAAAGAGATCAAACTCTCCGTCAAAATCGCTCAAAACGACATCAACTACAAAGTCAAACACGCTCTTGAGTTTCTAGAAGACGGCAAACACGTCAAATTTCGCGTATTTCTAAAAGGCCGCGAGATGAGCAACCCTGAAGCGGGCGTCGCAATGCTACAAAAAGTCTGGGAGATGGTAAAAGACGTCTCCGACCGCGATAAAGAACCGCTGCTAGAAGGCCGCTACGTCAATATGTTGGTAACGCCAAAGAGATGAGAAAAATTTGTCTCGTTTGCGCTCTTGCACTAGCTCTGGCTGGCGCGGAGTGCAGTCCGTATCTAAGACTAGCCGTTATCGGCGCAAAATCAGCGCTAAATCAAATAGAAGACGAAAACATAAAGGCTACTGAAGTAAGCTGCAAAAACGATATAATTACCTATGAATACGTCTTTAAAAACTCGCAAAACATAGACTGGGAAGCTATCTCGGACGAATATAAAAAAGAATTTACGTCTACCATGAAAGAGCTTTTGGTGGAGGATTTTTGCTCTGATCAAAATACCCTTATGGTGCTACAAAAAGCAAAAAGTATCGTAATGAACTACCGTATACCAAACGGCGCGCTTTTTAGCAAAGTAAAGCTAACCGCAAAGGACTGCGAGAAATAAGCGGTATAAAAATTACACAAACCGACAAGATCATAAAAACAGACAAAACGCAAAGCAAAATTTGACGACAAATATCTGCTTTTGGATCTCGGTTTTTAAATTTTAAGGCATTTTATAATCATGCAAAAAGAAAATTCAAGCAAGTCAAATCGCTACACAAACGATCAGATCAAAGAAATTTTAAAAATACGTATCGAGCTAGCAAAAGAAATGATCTCCTGCGAAATAGCGGAGCGAGAAACGCTAAAAATCATCTCGACCTACCCCATTCACAATCTAAACTATGACGCCAAGCGAATGCAAAAAACTCTTGTTGGCATAGGCGAATACGGCTTTGGTTGCCCTGCTAACTGGGCGCAAGCACTGCTTGAAATAACGAGCGGCGAAGAGCGAGCGCAAATTTTTAAAGCCCTAAAAGAACAACAGCGACTATATCTCGAAAAAGACGGTAAAAATAACAAAAAGCTAGAAAAAGTCCTTCAAGCCGCCAAGCAAAATTTGACCGAATAAAACCAAAAACAAACTCGGCAAATTTATAAAATATCGCCCGAACCCAAATTTGTAGTCTCACGAAACATACTTACGCGATAACACCAAAGAAGTAAAATTTGATAAATTTGAGCCAGAATCGCTAAAGAATAAATTTCGTATGCGACCTGCCTAAGGCTAAATTTTCACGCCCAAAGCGACCGCATACTTAAAGCTAGAGTTCAGGACAAACCTCGATTACTTGCCGACCTTTTTGCAGCACTCTCTCATGAGGCCACCGCTCTTTTTGCAGCATTGCGCGTAAGCTTGCTTTGAGAGAGCGTCATTTTTTTTCACTCTCTGAGGACCCGCACCACCCTTGCCGTACTCGTATATCACGCCAAGCTCTTTGCAAGAGCCTGCTTCGTTATCGTTATAGTTATAACAAGCTGCCGTGAAATACTGCACCGCGTTAGCCCACTCTCCTCTGGATACGGCTCTCAATCCATCGCCGTACTCTTGGCCGCCTTGTGCCGAAGACAACACCAAACACGCCAAAAAGATCGCTAAAATCAACTTTTTCATGACGACTCCTTTGTGTGGATTTGTAAGGCAATTATACTACAAAAACGCTTTAATGTTTAGAAAATATTTATGTTATATCGTGATTAGAT
>NZ_CALKTQ010000220.1 GCF_937997465.1 uncultured Campylobacter sp.
CGCTTAAAGCAGTTCTATAAACGCTTCTAGGCGCGTTCGAATTTGCCCGACGTCTTGCTTGGAGTAGTCAGTCTCCAGACTCATATAGCTTACTCCCGCTTCTTTGCTTGCCTCCTTTATTTTATTTGTCTCGATCGCGTAGGTGTGGCAGCCGCTTAACACGACGTCAACGACGCCGTCCGCTTGATACTCGCGTACGAAATCCTTGATAACATCTGAGCGCGCGTCGTTTTGATACATCACCGAACATGGAATTTTAAGGTAGCGTTCGGCGATATTTGCGACCAGATCGCCCTTTGTTTGCACTTGGTTTTGATAGCCTTTGGTGCCGGAGCAGTTTTCAAAGGCTACCACGTCCGCGCCCAGCTCCTCTATCTGCTTGATAACCTTTTCATACACGCCTCCGCTTGGACAGCCGGTGATGATGATCCGCTTTTTGCGAGTTTTCGGCGGCGTCATCTCCTTCGCGGCGGCTATGTAGGCGCGTATCATCTTAAGCTTTTCGCGTTTATCGTATATGAAGTCGCTCGCAAATGAAATTTGATGAATTTCGCTGCCCGCTACCGGCATCGGATTTAGTTTGCCAAGCTCTAAAAGCTCCAACATTACCTTGCGCTCTTCGTTGTAAATTTGCGCCGCATCGAGCAGTGCTTCATCGGTGATTTTCGTATCAAATTTTTGCTCTAAAACTTTGCGAAATTCTCTAAGCTCGTCGGTAAAAAGCTCCAAGCTCTTGCCACCGGTCATATTCGGTAGTTGCAGCACGTGGACGTCCTTATGTTTTGCCAGCAGCTCATACATCTTTTTCTTGCCGTCGCAGGTCGTTTCGCCTATGACGAGATCGCTGGCGTTCATATAGGGGCATTTTTTAGTAACTGCATAGCCGTAGCTTGCCTTTATTAGCGGGCAAAGATTACGCGGAAGCTCGGCATGAGCGGCGTCTATCGGGCTTTCGTCATAGGCGCAAAGCCCAACCGGCACGGCGCCTGCGGCGTAAATGAGCTCCTTTGGCGAATAGGTGTAAAACATCCCCACTACGTGTTTGCCTTGCTCTTTTAAATCGTGCAGAGCCATTGCGTTGCGCTTTTTAAGCGCGTCAAAATCCATTCTCATCTCGTCTCCTTTAAAATTTCGTTTGCTTTGCGTGCACCGATAAGCGCAGCGCCCATCGCGCCGCAGTAGATTGCGTTTTCGCAAGTAAAAATTTCAGCCCCCAGATGCTCGCCTAGAAGCTGCTTAAAGAGCGGCACGTTGCTAAGTCCGCCGCTTAAAAAATAAATTTGATTTTCCAGCCGTTTGATGAGAGAGGCGACCTTATGCGCGGAGGAATCCACGATGGCGTAGGCGATCTCGCTCGTTTCGGCTCCGTTTGCGCTTAGCGAGACGATCTCGCTTTCTGCAAAAACAGTGCACGTTGAGCTAATTTTAATCGCGGGATTTTTGCGGGCGGTTTTGTAAATTTCGCTAAGCTCAAGCCCCAAGCGGCCCGCACTGATCTCTAAAAATTTACCCGTGCCCGCCGAGCATTTGTCGTTCATGATAAAATCC
>NZ_CALKTQ010000221.1 GCF_937997465.1 uncultured Campylobacter sp.
CCTCGCGCAAAATTTCAACCGCCGTAGCGATCAAAGCTTTAAAATCCTCCTCGCCTACGTAACCCATAGCGTCCTTTAGCAGCGTGCCGCCCTCTTGCCGCCCGCGTAGCAGGCTGTCCGCTAGCGCAAAATACGCTGCCGTATCCCCTTGCAGCCGCCAAAACCGCTCGTATAAATCTGGCACTCTAAAGCCGTCACGTTCGAAATCTCGCGCTAAATTTAGCGCCTCGTCCCGCTTGCCCATACTTATTTTCCTTTATAGTTTTATCGCAAATTTTACCAGGATTTATCTTGCTTTTACGCCAAATTTAAAGCCATCGGTTGCGGAAAGATTAAGCATTAAGATAATTCAAGAATCATGCGGATTAGGCGATACGAAAACCAAATTTCATCTCGCAAAACCGCAAATCAAACCTGCTTAAATTCGACGCCATAAAAGCAGGTTTAAATTTACGGTTCAAAAACCGACCTTGTGCCGCCCTCTTAAATTTTCGTCGCACTCCCGCCAAACTCCACGCGAAACTCCGTCAGCCCGCCGCCGCTTTTACACGAGATTTTAAATCCGAGCTCTTTGCAAAAAGTTTTAACGATATGAAGCCCGATGCCAAAGCCGCCGTTTCGCTCGTCAAACCGCGTATAAAGATCAAAAATCCGCGGCAAATTTTCCTTCGCGATACCTGCACCGCTGTTTGAGATCGCGAGCGCACCAGGGGTTAAATTTACGCTTACCGAGCCGTTTTCATCGCAGTATTTTATGGCGTTACTTAGTAGATTGTCGATGATTTTTCGCGTTTTTTTATAGGATGAGCGTAGCTGCACTTCGGCGATTTGCGTGCTTAGTTTTATATTTTTTTGCTCCAAATTTAGTCCAAAATACCCGATCCTCTCGCGCACCAGCTCGCTCAGGCTAAAACTCGTCGCCGCGCCGTCCTCTTTGCCGCTAAGCTTTACTAGGGTGAGGTCCTCGTATAGCGTCGAGATAGTTTTGGAGGCGGTTTTTATGTTATTTAGGTATTTTTTCGGATCGGTTTCAAACATCTCGATACTCATCAAAATGACGCTAAGAGGCGTATTTATCTCGTGCGTCGTATCCCTGATAAAGCCGTTTAAAAAGTCGATGCGGCGGTAAAGCGGACGCAGCGAAAGACGGATGATAAAATAAGCTATGATTAAAATAGCAAGCAGTATCATAAACGAGAAAAATATTATCTTGAGTTTTAGCGTGAGAATCGTAAACTCCGGATCTGCGACCTTGACGGCGACGTAGTACTCCTCCTCGCCGAGCCGATTTTTGAGATAAAACTGCACGACAGAGTTCGTTCCGTCCTTATACCTTTGCGGCATGCCCTCGCGCGGCTCAAAATCATCCTCAATCTCCTCACCCGTTTTTAAATTTACGGCAAAAGCCTCGACGTCGTCGAAATCATCGTCGTCTATCTCGCCGTTTTTTTGCAGTTTATTTTGCAGGTGATGCTGCAAATCTCGCACGATAAACACGTCGCGATCGAGTATAAAATGCTTCTCGCGCTCGTAAAACATCTGCGCGAAAAAGACCAAAAATGCGGCGCTCGTGATAAAATAAAGCAAAAATATAGGTAAAATTTGACGGTCCGAAAGCGCTAGAAAGGCTTTTTTAATGGATTTTAGAAGGGACATTTGCCGCCTTTTGGATTAAACTTACGGGTATTTTGCGGATGTAAAATTTGAAGCCTAAAGCGGTAAAAGCTCTGCGCAAATTCGGATGAAAATTTAGACCGATACCTTACTCTTTGTCTCCTAGCGACCGCGAAAAGCTTAAACATATTTATAGCCTAGCTTTGAGGCGCTCACGATACGCTCTTTGCCTAAAATTTTACGTAGCTCTGCGATATAAACGCGCAAACTAAGCTCGCTAGGACTCTCGTCGTAGTCCCAAATTTGAGAATAAATCTCGTCTCTACTTAAAAATCTATCCTGATTTTTTAGCAAAAGCGCAAGTAGCCTGGACTGCTTTTTAGGCATCGAGACAGCCTTGCCGTCACGAAATAGCAAGCCCTGATTCATATCAAAGCCCAAATTTTCGCCGACATTTACCAGCTCGTTTTTATTGTGCACAAAGGTGCGTTTTAGCAGATTTTGCACGCGCAGATGTAGCTCTTTTAGCTCAAAAGGTTTTTTTATGTAGTCATCGCAGCCGCTAGTAAAGCCGCTTTGCACGTCATCGAGCGTATTTAGCGAGGTAGTAAATATACAAGGTGTGTTTTTGCCCGCGTTTCGCAGCTCCCGAAGTAGCGCAAAGCCGCTGCCACCGATGATCTTGACGTCAAATATCCAAAGATCGAAGTTGCTTTCATAAGCCAAATTTAACGCATCGTCGTAGCTTTTCGCGCCCGCAGTCTCGTAGCCTTGCGCCTCCAGATACGCGCGCATCATCTCAAGCAGCATATTTTCGTCCTCGACGATCAAAATTTTACTCATTTTCGCTCCGTTTTTGTTTGCTTTTGTCGTTTTACGGCGTTTTATCCGCTTGATCTTATTATATCTGTCGGCGCGGCTTTACGCTAAATTTTTCGCCAAACATCTCAAATTTGCGTTAAATTTACCCACATGCGCTCAAATTTAGCCGCAAACAGATCCTGCGTAAATTTATCAAATTTCATCTAAATTTGAAGGTAAAATTTCATAAATTTATAAGTTCGAGCCTCCAAAAAGGAAGCTCGAATTTTATTATTTCATCGGCTGTTTTGGGCCCTTGTAGCCGCCAGCTTGATTGCAATCTCCGGCATTTGCACAGTCCTGCGCCATCATGCCTTTACCGCCGTGCTTAAAACCGCCCTTAAAATCGTGCTTAAATTTCTTGTGAAAATCATCGTCGTCATCGCCGTCTTTTAGCTCGATATCAAGCCTTTTCGCCTCCGCCACGCTTAGCGCGCCCACTTGGGCGTTATAGCCGCTTCTAAACTCGCGCATAAACGCCTCTCTATCGGCGATACTCATACCCTCAAACTTCTTTCTGATTTCGGCCTTTAGCCCGCGTTTGGCCTCTTTGGCCTCAAATTTTAGCTTGCCAGCGCGTTTGTCTATCTCAAACGCTACCTCGCTAAGCGTCTTAGCATCGGCATTTGCGACCATTTTATAAAGCTCGTCGTTCGTGCTATTTTCAAGCGAAGCGGCAAAAAGCCCGCCCGCAACCAACATACTAATCAAAACTACTTTTTTCATTTTCTCTCCTTTAAAAAGATGAGCGAAGTTTAAAGAAAAGTCGTGAAAAAAATGTTAATTTAAAATTTCGTTGATTTTTTTTACGAAATTTAGCGGATTTACCTGCACGCCGCCCGCGATCACGCCAAAGTGTAGGTGTGGCCCGCTCACTCGCCCACTAGCGCCGCTAAGCGCGATGATATCGCCTTTTTTGACTCTTTGTCCGACTTTTACGTTTAGCGCGCTTAGATGATAGTACTGCGTGTAAATGCCCTCGCCGTGGTCTATAACCACAGACCCGCCAGCATAGTAGCGATCTTTTGCGATGGCAACTACGCCGTCGTTTGCCGCAATCACCGATGAGCCGACCGCGGCCCTAAAGTCCGTGCCGCCGTGGTAGCTCTTTAAAGTGCCGTTAAATACGCGCGCGGTGCCAAACGGACTCGTGACCGCCGAGCTCATCGGCAGGATAAATTTGGAGTCAAATTTTAACCCGGCATTAGCCGTGGCATAGATTTTATTCGCCTCCTCGCGCTCCTCCTCGATACGCTTTAGTACCTCTTTTGGCGGCGTTACTTTACTGCCTTCGACTGTTATTTTTTCTTTTTTGTATTCGCCCTCTACGATCTTAAAAACCATCGTCTCATCGCCGTCTTTAAGCCCGTTTATTAGCTTGATCTCACCTTTTTGGCGGTATCCCGCGGAAACGATGGCAAATTTTAGATTTTCATCCCCTGGCACGTTAAGCCAGCGCTTTTTCTTGCCATCTATGCTTAAATTTCCGGCAAATTTAGCCTCCACCTGCACTATCTCCACGTCGCCATTTACGATAGTCTGAGTTTCGCTCGGCACACCAGCCTGCTCTTTTGCGCTCAAATTTAAACAAATCAAAACGGCTAAAATAATTTTTTTCATTTACATCCTTTACGTAAATTTAACGAATAATTTTTAAATTTAATAAAAAAATACTATAATAGCGGGTGAATTTTACGAAAAAGGAAACAAAAATGAAAATATTTTTAAAGCTTGCCGCTTACACGCTTTTGCTCGGTCAGCTTGCTTATGCGGATTTTACGCAAAATCAAAAAGTACGAACTTCATTTGATATCTTAAACGATTTGGGCTCTAGAAAACTGCTAAATTTAAAAGATACTAGCGAAATAAGAGGCATCATGGTCATCCCTGAAGTAGTTAGCGGCGGGCTAGTCGTGACGACTCATACTGGAGACGGTATATTCGTCGGCAGAAACGACGAAAATGAATGGAGTAGTCCTATATTTATAAATTTTAAAGGCGGCGGCATAGGTCTGCAGGGCGGCTATAAATCAACCGACCTTGTTGTACTTTTTAAATCAAGAAGGTCGTATGCTGGGCTAATAAACGGTAAAGGCCAAATCGATCTTAGCGCCGATGCCGTAGTGCTAGCCGCCGGCGAAAAAGCCGGCGTAATGAGCGACCTACCTGAAATTTCGGCTTGGGCTACGCTAAGAGGTAAAAGCAGAGGCCTTTTTGCAGGCGTTAGCATAAATACCTCTTTGGTAGTCGTCGACAAGCAGGCTACGTATGATTATTACGATAGAATGTACGATATGGAAGATATCTACAACAACTCTCCGAAAGACTCAAGATATACAAAAACGCTAAAAGAAGTATTGAATAAATATTTTAAATGATTAAGCAGAAAAACGGTTTGGCCTAGCGGCTA
>NZ_CALKTQ010000222.1 GCF_937997465.1 uncultured Campylobacter sp.
GCAGGCCGTGATGCCCTACATCGACGCGGCGCGTCCGCGCTATCTCATGGGCGTAGGCACCCCCGAAGACCTCGTAGAAAACGTGGCTCGCGGCGTGGATATGTTTGACTGCGTGATGCCGACGCGAAACGCTCGTAACGGCACGCTATTTACGAGTTTTGGCAAGATAAATATCAAGTCCGCGAGATTTGCCACCGACTGCGCTCCGATAGATCCTCAGTGCGACTGCTACGCGTGCCGTAACTACTCTCGCGCCTATCTTAGCCACCTATACCGCGCGGGCGAGCTGACGTTTTTCCGCCTAGCGAGCTTGCATAACTTGCATTATTATCTAAATTTGATGCGGCAGATGAGAGAAGCGATAACGGCAGGCGAATTTGAAAAATTTAGGCGAAATTTCTACGCCAAACGCGGTAAAAACGCGCCAAGCATATAAGGCAAAACCGTGAGCGAGCGCGATATCTCGGGGTACTTCTACGACGAGGAGTGCGAGTACGTCTATCTCGTGACGGACGGCAGCGAACAAAACTACAAATTTATCTTTAAAGATGATAAAATTTACGCTCAGGACGGTAGCGAAAGCGGCTCGCAGGAGTTTATTCGCGTAGTAAAAAAGATAACGAGCGAGTTTCGCGCCAAGATCGCCGAGCACTCCGCCGAGCTTGAAAGCTACGAGAAAATTTACGCGGGCAAGAGGGATTTTACTAAATTTATCAAAAAGCACGCGGTCTTAAAATACGAAATACGCAAATTTCAAAACAAAATTTCGCACTTTTACGAGGCTCTAGCGATCTGTCAGAACGAAAGACCTGAGCTTAAAAAACAGCTCAAAAACTACGTCTACGAAGCCGGCGTACTAAAAAACGCAGCCTGCGAAAACGCCGCCAGGATAGACGATATATACGCGCATATACAGAGCCTAAAAAACGACAAAATCAACCGAAACATCTACATCCTGACGCTACTTTCGGCGCTATTTTTACCGCTAAATTTGATCACGGGATTTTTTGGGATGAATACGAACGGAATGTTTTTAAACGGCTTTCAAAACGGCACGGCTATCGTCGCCGGATCTATGCTTGCTCTTTTTGCGACGCTAGCGGGACTGTTTTATTTTCTAGGCAAACGGCGCGAGTAAATTTGCAGCTAGATAAATTTAACTAGCCGTCAAATTCGCCGCAAATTTAACGCACCCAAACCAAAACCGCAAATCAGGCGCGGCATAGTCAAATTTACTCCGCTTTTCCCGCCGTCGCTTTATATATACCGATTTCGTCTTGCAAAATTTTATACTTTTGTGCTAGCGTACTAATCTTGCCTTCAAGCAGCGAATTTTGCGCCTCCAGATAGTTTTTTAGCTCGGTTTTGCCGTAGTCGTATTTGAGCTTATATATGTCGCTGATAGAGCTTAAATTTCGCAAATTTTCGTTTAAATTTCGCAAGACCGCCTCGTCTTTTTGCAGGTTTTTATAGCCAGCGTCGATCTCGTTTAGCGCGGTCGTTAGCGTCTGCGCGTAGTTTAGCTTCATCGCTTCAAACTCAAGCTCGGAGATTTTTAGCTTTGATTTAAGCTTAGAGTAGTTTAAAAACGGCAAATTTATCGCGATATTGCCGCTTAAGAAATTTAGCTTAAGCCCCTCGCTCACGCTATCTCCGCTACCGCTAAGACCCGCGCCTACCGTGATGCTTGGATAGAAGTTCTTTTCGCTAACCTTGACCCCCAAAAGCGCCTCTTTGATACGCGAGATCGCAGCCTGCAAATCGGGACGCGCGCCGATAACGTAAAGCGGCACGTTGAAATTTACGCCCTGAGGCGAGATATCGCTCAAATTCCCGCCTAAATTTAGCTCAAACTCGGGCCTAACGTTTAGCAGATTTCTTAGCGTTTTTTCCGCCGCGTCAAGACTCTTGCTCGCGTTTAAAATTCTATTTTTAGCCGAGATTACCGAGCTTTTTACTTGCTTTAGGCTTAGCTCCTCTTCTTTGCCCAGCTCAAATTTAGCCTTTATGATGGCTTCTAGCTCTTCGTAGTTTTTTAGCGTCTTTTCGTATAGGTTTATGCTCTCTTTTTGATATTTTGCCTCAAAATACGCGTCCGCGACGGAGTTAACGAGCGCGAGGCGAGCGGCCTCTAGGTCGTATTTGGTCGCGTTTGCCTCCCACATGGCGGCGTCTGCGGAGTTTGCGAGCTTGCGCCACAGATCGATCTCGTAGCTTAGCGAGATGCCGCTTTTATAGCTCTCGCTCCAGCTGCCGCCCGTTTTTATATTTTTACCGGTTTCCGCGCCTAAATTTGCGTTAAAGCTAGGCACGAGATCGGCCTGCAAGACGCCTGCTTGAGCTAGGGCTTTATTTACGGCTATGGCTGATTTTGCCAGGTCTATATTATTTTTTAGCGCGAGGCCGATTAGCTCATTTAGGCGCGCTTCGCCGTAGCCCGTCCACCACTCGCGGTTTATCCTTATATCGGCGCTTGCGTCCTCTTTTAGCAAAATTTGCTCGTAGTTTTCGTTTATCTGCGTTACCGCGCAGCCGCCGAGCAAAAAGGCGGCTAGGATTATGGAGATTTTTTTCATTTTATTCCCTTGTTAGAGCGTCGATCGGATTTAGCTTCGAGGCGCTGCGAGCGGGCATATAGCCAAATATCACGCCTATCGCGCTAGAAACGACGAGCGCTACCACGATAGAAGTCTGCGAAAATATCATCTTTACGCCGGGCGCGAAATTTTCTGCTAGATAGCCGATGCCAAAGGCCGTTCCGACACCGATGAGTCCGCCAATGAGACACAGCAACACGGCCTCGATCAAAAACTGCTCTAGGATGTTTCCCTGACGCGCGCCGATCGCCATCCTGATGCCAATCTCTTTGGTGCGCTCGGTTACGGAAACTAGCATGATGTTCATCACGCCGATACCGCCCACTAGCAGCGAGATAAAGGCGATACAAGAAATCAGCAGCGTCATAGTCCTCGTAGTCTCCTCGATCGTTTTTTTAATCGTGTCGGAGTTTCTGGTGAAAAAGTCCTTTTTACCGTGCTTTGCGGTTAAAATTTCCGTTAGACTTTGCTCGGCGATTTGCGCATTTACGTTATCTTTTACCTTAACCGTGATAGATGATAGGTGCCTATCGCCGGTTAGTTTATTTATGACCGCTGTATAAGTAGAAAACGTGCGCAGAGTGCTGGAGTCTGCGAACATATT
Source organism: uncultured Campylobacter sp. (assembly GCF_937997465.1). Taxonomy (GTDB): domain Bacteria; phylum Campylobacterota; class Campylobacteria; order Campylobacterales; family Campylobacteraceae; genus Campylobacter_A. The sequence continues at coordinate 3,202 of NZ_CALKTQ010000222.1, forward strand.
GTCGTTTTTGGCTACTACGCCGATGATTTTAAAGGGGCGTTTGTTAAAAAGCACCGTTTTGCCTAGCGGATCTTCGTCTGCGAAAAACTGCTCACGAGTAGGCTGATCTATCACGATCACGGACGCCGACTCTGCGACCTCTTGGGCGGTAAACACTCGTCCGGCCTCGACCTTGTAGCCCATCACGTTTAGGCTCTCCTCGCTACCGCCTTTAATCGTTGCGGAGGCTGATTTATTGCCGTAGGTGAGCGTGCCGCTAGCAGAGGCGTTTGGCGTGACGCTATCTAGATAGTCTTGCTTAGATAGCATCGTTGCGTCGCTAACGGTCAGGTTTCTCACCCGCTCCGAGCGCATATCGCCAAAACCCTTGCCGTTTAGGATATCGATCGTGTTAGTGCCGATACCGCGGATATCGGAGAGGATCTGCTCCTGCGAGCCCTGCCCAAGTGCTACTACGCAGATAACCGATGTGATGCCGATGATGATGCCAAGCATCGTTAGCGCCGAGCGAAGTTTATGGCTAAGGATCGCGTTTATCGACATTTTAAAGCTCTCGATAAACTGATCTTTGTAAAAGCTAAAGATATTTTTTTGCTTTGGCGCCGGTTTTTCGGAGGCGAAAATTTCCTCACTTTTTACCGTATCGCTCAAAATTTTACCGTCTTTTATCTCGATGACGCGGTTTGCGTATGCGGCGATATTTGGGTCGTGCGTAACGATGATGATGGTGTGGCCTTGCTTGTGCAAATTTGTTAAAATTTCCATCACCATGAGGCCGCTTTTGCTATCTAGCGCACCCGTTGGCTCATCAGCCAGGATGATCTCACCGCCGTTTATGAGCGCTCTAGCGATCGAGACTCGCTGCTGCTGTCCGCCGCTAAGTTTATTGGGCAAGCTTTGTAGCTTTTCGCCAAGGCCGAGACCTTCTAAAAGCTCGCCGGCCTTTTTCTCGCGCTCTTTTTTAGAAACGCCTGCATATACGCTAGGTAGCGCCACGTTTTGCAACGTAGTAAGCGTAGATAGCAGGTTATAGCGCTGAAAGATAAAGCCAAATTTCTCTCTGCGCAAACGCGCTAGCTCGTCGCCTTCAAATTTAGATATGTCGCGCTCTTCTAGCAGATACTGCCCGCCGCTTGGGTTATCTAGGCAGCCAAGGATGTTCATGAGCGTGGATTTACCCGATCCGCTTTGTCCAATGATGGCGATAAACTCGCCCTTTTTTATGCTCAAATTTACATCTTTTAGCGCGTCAAATACGTTATCGCCGAGTTTAAATTTCTTACTTAAGTTTTTAAGTTCTATCAAATTTTTCAAGACGTCGCCTTAGAGCTTCATTCTTCTTTTTTCTTTTTCGAGCATCGCATTGATTTCAGCCGCCGAGTTTCGTTTCGTCACGACCTCCTCGCCTTCCTCTACTCCGCTTAAAATTTGAGTTTTTAGGCTATCGATTAGTCCTGTTTGTACCTCTCTTCGCTCGGCCGTTTCTAGTCCGTTTTCGCCTCTTTTTAGCACGTAGACTATGCTTTTGCCGTCCTCTTTTTTGATAGCGATCGATGGCACGATGACGGCGTCTTTAGCGCTATCTAGGATGATGGTATTTTGCGTAGTCATACCGATCCTTAGCGTGCCGTCAGGATTATCTACCACGGCCTTAGCGTAGTAGTAGATCGCCGAGCTGCTGGAGCTTGAGGCGGTCGTGCCCGAGCTTGAGGTAGTTTTGTATTTGCCGTTACTTAGCGTGGTTAGACCGGGATCAATCGAGCTAATACGGGCGTAAAATTTACGATTTGGCTCGGAGAGTATCGAGTATTCGACTTTCGAGCCGACCTTGATTTTAGTTATGTCGCCCTCGGCGATCTCCATTTTTAGCTGAACTTTGCTTAGATCGGCGATATTTACGATAGTTGGCGTAATTTGGTTTGAGTTTACGGTTTGTCCCTCTTCAACCTGCACGGAGACCACGACGCCGCCTTTTGGAGCGATGATTTTAGTATAGCCAAGGTCGATTTGAGCGGTGTTTAGAGAGATTTTAGCCTGCACGATTTGCGCTTCGATCTCTTTTAGCGAGGCTTCGTTTGCTGCTAGGGTATTTTTGGCGTTTTCAAACTCCTCTTTCGAGGTCGCATTTTTAGCAAAAAGCTCTTGCTCGCGCTTAAATTTGGTCTTTGAAATCTCAAGTGCGACTTTGGCTGAATTTAACTTCGCTTCGTAAATCCCAAGCTGGGCTTTTTTGGTATCTACGTTATTTTGCTGAGTTGCGGAGTCGATTTCTGCTATCATATCGCCGGCTTTTACGACGTCGCCTAGTTTGACGTAGAGCTTTTTGATCTGGCCGCCTACCTGCGCGCCCACGTCGATTAGCTCGGTAGCGTAGATCTCTCCGTTACTTTCGATACTTTTCACCAGCTCGCCGCGAACGGCTTTTGAGGTGATAAACTGATCGCCTTGCGGGACGTTAAAATTTTTATCGTAAAAATAGTAACCGACCCCAGCCAGCACGGCTAAAACCGCGATAAATTTGATAAATTTTTTCATTATTTCTCGCTTTTTTAAATTTAACGCGAGATTATATACAAAAACCCGTTAAGGCGATGTTAAGTAAATCAACTAAATTTTATTTTTCTTTAATGCGAGCCGCCGTATAATCGGTTTTTTAAAATTTATAACTTCGGATTACGCAAATGTTTACGCAATTATTATCTATTTTTATCATTATCGCTTCGGGCTACGGGGCGAAAAAATTTAAGGTCTTTGAGCAAAAAAACGCTTCCGTATTCATAAACTACGCGCTTTGCTTCGCTCTTCCGGCGCTTATTTTCGATAAAATTTACCACGTAAACATCGACACCACGCTCATTAACGTCATCGCCACGGGTTTTGCCTGTTCGATGCTGGGCGCTGCGGCGATATTTTTCGCGTGCAAATTTTTAAAATTTAATAAAGCCACGACCGTGAGCGCCGTACTGCTAGGAATGTTCGGAAACACAGTATTTATGGGTATGCCCATCATCAAGGGCTTTTTTGGCGAGGACGCGATGAATGAAGTTATCTTTTACGATCAGCTAGCCACCTCGATCCCGATTAGCATTTTTGGCCCTTTTATCTTAGCTTTCGGCGCTCCGGCGAAGGTTTCGCTCGTGCAAAACGTTATGAAAGTGGTCAAATTTCCCCCTTTCGTCGCACTTATTTTAGGCTTTTTACTCCGCGGCGTTCCGCTTCCAAATGTGCTATTTGACGCGCTTACTCTTTTTGCGCAAAGCGTCGTCCCCGTCGCTCTTTTTGCGATCGGCATCGGGCTTGGATTTCGCAGTATCAAAAGCTGCTATAAATCAACCGCAGTCGTTATCGCAGGCAAGATGCTCGTCGCGCCGTTTTTATTCATACTCGTTACGATAGTTTTTGGCGTAAATTTCGGTCAAACCTGGATGATCGGCATCCTGCAGTGCGCCATGCCGCCGATGGTGCTAGCAAGCGCGATGATCATGAAAGCAGAGCTTGATAGCCAGCTAGCAGTCGCCGCCGTGGCCGTAGGAGTGGCGTTTAGCTTTATTAGCCTGCCGCTTTTATCGTATGTATTTAGCCTGATGGCGTAAATTTCACGCTCGTTTCACATTTCTTAGCTAAACTTCCATCATAAATTTTCCTAAAGGAGATGCTATGAAAAAGTTAGCTTTAGTTGCGCTTAGCGCGTTGTTTGTTACAGGTTCTATCTTTGCTGCCGAGATGAAAGGCGATATGATGGAGAAAAAAGATACCATGATGGAAAAGAAGGACGCCATGATGGAGAAAAAAGACGATATGATGATAAAAAAGGACGAAATGAAGGGCGACATGAAAGAGATGAAAGACGATATGGGTAAAAAGAAAGACGATATGAAAGATATGAAAAAGGATAAGATGTAATGACGCAAATTTTGCTCGTAGAGGACGATGAGACGCTAAGCGAACTCATCAGCGAGTATCTGAGCGAACAAGGCTACGACGTGATCGTTCGTGCCGATGCTAAAGCGGCTCTAGATACCGCCTACGAGCGAAATTTTGATATCCTCATCCTCGACGTCAAGCTACCTAAAGGCGACGGTTTCTCCCTTTTGCGCGAACTTAGGCGGCTTGGCGACGATACGCCTGCGATCTTTACCACCTCGCTAAACGCGCTACAAGACCTAGAGATCGGCTACAAAAGCGGCTGTGACGACTACTTAAAAAAGCCCTACGAGCTAAAAGAGCTTTTGCTTCGTATTCAAATTTTACTCAAGCGCAAATTTTCTCACATAAACGACGAATTTATCGAGCTTAACGATGGATATAAATTTTATCCAAGCTCCAAAACGCTAAGGCAAAACGGGCAAATCGTAAACCTCTCAAACAAAGAAAGCGAGCTTTTGGCGCTATTTTTGGAGAATAAAAACGCGCTGCTGAGCAAAGAGGCGATATTTGAGAAAATTTGGAACTACGGCGAGGAGCCAAGCGAGCTGAGCCTGCGGGTTTACGTCAAAAACTTACGCCGCATTTTAGGCAAGGACGCGATCATAAATAGGCGCGGCGACGGCTATATCTATGTCTGAGCGCTCCGCCGTTATAGCCAAAATCCTCTCGCTTTATCTCATCACTAGCGCCCTATTTTTGGGGTATTTTTTCACGAACGACTATAAGATGAAAAAAGAAGCCCTCATCTCAAACGAGGTCAAAAACCTAAAAGAGATCAAGATGGGCATCTACATGAAAGCGCGTATGGACGGGCTTGGCGCAGTAAAAAGCTTTACCGCCGAAAAAGACGTCAAAGCCTGCATCGTAGCTAAAAGCGGTCAAATTTTATACGGCGAGGCGGGCTGCGCTAAATTTGACGACGCACAGAGTGGTGCAGTCGTATCGGACGGCAAGGTGACGATATTTGAGGCGCTACAAAACATGGACGAAGGCGGCGCGGACGAGCTAGCCACGGCAAAGATCGCGCTAAGCGGCAAGGACGTCACGAGCGAGCTAAATTTGCTGCGACTGCGTACGGCGCTAAATTTGCTTATCGTTTTAGGCGTTATCATGATAATCGCCTTTTATCTAGCAAAGACCGCGCTAGCGCCGCTACACGCCAAGATCGCCGCGCTAAACCGCTTTATCAAAGACTCCACGCACGAGTTAAACGCGCCCCTTAGCGTGATACTCATGAGCATCGAAACGGCAGACAAAAGTAGCCTAAGCGAGCGAAATCTAAAGCGCATAAACAACATCCAAACCGCGGCTAAAACGCTAAGTCGCACCTACGAGGATCTTACGTATTTATCGTTTGGCGCCGAGCGCTGCGCACCAAAAGAAGAGCTAAATTTGAAAAATATTTTAAACGAACGGCTCGAGTTTTTCGCTCCGTTTTTTGCCAAGCGAGGGCTTGATCTAAAGTTAAATTTAAATGACGCTCTCATAAACGCAAACGGCTACGAGCTAAAACGAGCGGTGGATAACCTACTAAGCAACGCCGTAAAATACGCAAACCAAGGCGGCTACGTCGCGGTTAGTTTGCAAGACGGCGAGCTAAAGATCTCAAATAGCGGCGAGGGGTTAAGCAAAGAGCAGCAAGATAAAATTTTCGAGCGATACACGCGGTTTAACGAAGACCA
>NZ_CALKTQ010000223.1 GCF_937997465.1 uncultured Campylobacter sp.
AAAATTAAGCGTAGGTCTAAACGTCAATAACTTAACCGACAAAGAGTATTTTTCCGGTTGCGACGGATATTATTGCTACTACGGCGAAGGCATCAGAGCTACGCTAACGGCTAAATATAAATTTTAATCTCCGATTTTAATCTCCCAAACTCGCCTCAAACGAGGCGAGTTTTTCTACGAAACGATTAGGAATGATTTTTGCATACCCTTTGAAAGTTAAATTTAAAGGGTTTATGCAGACTACTCAAAACGATATTTTGTCCTTTGACGCGAGTATCAAAGGCGGCGTAAAAAAGCAGAGCAAAAGCTCGCAAAAAGGCGGTAAAGAAGACGGCGCATTTCTCTCTATGGTGCTAGACGCGGCCGCTAAAAAAGGCGAAAATTTAAGCGAAAAAGATCTAAAAGAGATGGCAAAAGCCGTAAATTTATCCGCCCAAACGGCTCAAAACGGGCAAACAAAAGTGCCCATCCAAAGCACGGACGTAAAAGAAATTTTAGGCGAGGAAGCGGCGGAAAATTTGTTTGAAAACGCGACTTTTATGCAGCTTTTGCAAATTTTAGAGATGTTTAGCGGCGGCGAAAAAATCAGCAAATTTCCAAATTTTGAAAACCGCCTAGCCAAAGCGCTCTCAAGCGAAACGACGCTAAACGAGCTAAGGGGAGCCAAAAATCTAAACGAGCTAATAGAGATCGCAAATAAGCTAAATTTGGGTCTAGAAAATATCGAAGTAACGCAAGCGCAAGCCGACGAGCTAGGCGAGAAGTTTCCAAGCTTGGCGAAAAAAGATTTCTTTGAACCAGTAACGCCTAAGAAAAATTTCGCTTTTAGCGAGCTAAAAAACAAGGTCGAAGAGGCCATAAGCGCAAGCGAGCCAGAGCCCAAAGATACTCTAAATAAACTACTCGCCGCCGTGCAAGAAGAGCAAAATAAAGCACAACCCAAAGACCTCGGCGCAAAAGCGCAAGATACGCAAAATTTGGCTCAAAACTCCAAAATCATAAAAGAAGCGGTAAAAAACGAGGACGAGAAAGAGGCGAATTTAAAAGACGAAAAGCCAAACTTCAAAGCCGAAAGCGAGCTAAATTTAACCGCCGCAAAAAGCGAAAAATCGGGGCTCGGTCAAGACTCTAAAAAGATAAATTTGCAAAATTTGCTATTTCCGGAGCGCGAAAACGCTGAGGAGCAAATTTTAACCGAGACCCAAAGCGATAACGGCGAAAATAACGAACTAAACGCTATAGTAAAAGATGTCATCTCAAACGCCAAGGCGCAAAGCAGGAATTTCCAAGCCGTGCGCGAGACATTTGATAACTTTAGCTCAAATTTAAAAGAGCAGGTCGCGGCCTACAAATCGCCTTTCATGCGATTTAACATCACGCTAAATCCACTAAATTTGGGCGAAGTCGAGATCACGATGGTAAATCGCGGCAACAATCTGCACATAAATTTTAGCTCCAACACGCAGACGATGAACCTGTTTTTACAAAATCAGGCCGAGTTTAAAAACAGCCTCGTAAATATGGGTTTTACCGAGCTTGAGATGAACTTTAGCGATCAAAATCAGCCAAAAAAAGAGCAAGGGCAAAAGAGCTACAAAGGCTCCAAATTTAGCTCCGACGACGCTGAGCAAAGCGAACCGTCCGCGCCTCGTTTAGAGCTCGTCGTTCCGCGCTACGTGTAAATTTGGAATCAAATTTGCTTGAGATATAAAAATTTAAAGGATAAAAGATGTCAAACGGACTAGAAACCAATAACTTTACGGTAAACAACCAGGCCGCCAAAAAATCAGCGGACGCCCTACAAAAGGCCGCAGGCACCAATCCAAATGCCCAGCTAGACAAGGACGCTTTTATGAAACTTCTTTTAACCGAGCTTCAGTATCAAGATCCGACAAGCCCGATGGATACGGAAAAAATGCTAACCCAAACTAGCCAGCTAGCCTCGCTTGAAATGCAAGAAAATACAAACAAAATGATGCAAAAGCTAGCCGACCAGCTAAAAAATAGCACAAATATGTACGCCGTCGGAGTGCTAGGCAAGATGGCTAAAATCGGCGATAGCGGCATCGTAAAAGAAGAAGGCTCGGGCGTCAAATTTGCGGGATTTTTAGAAAGCGCGGCAAAAGGCGGCACGATAAATATCAAAGACGGCACCGGTAAACTCGTAAGAAAGCTAGAATTCGGCCAAGCTAGCGCCGGAGCCAATACCTTTGAGTGGGACGGCAAGGATAGCGCAGGCAACGACGCAAAAGCAGGCACCTACTCGGTAGAGATAAACTACGTCGATCACGCTGGCGGCGCCAAAACCGGCGGCGTAGGCAACTATCTCGTAGAGGGCGTCAAATTTATCGATGGCGTCGCACAGGTAAAGGTCGGCGGACAATACGTCAGCATCGACAAAGTCAAAGAATTTACCGAGCCGTCAAAAGGATAAATCCATGGTAAGAAGCCTATATAACGGCGTTAGCGGCGTCAGAACCCAGGGGTTTAGCATGGACGTTTGGGCGAACAATATCGCCAACATAAATAACGTCGGCTTTACCGCTTCGATACCGGAATTTAAGAGCATTTTTTATCAGACATCCTTTGCCGCCGGCAATAATCCGACGCAGGACCAAGTAGGCCTGGGCGCGACGGGCATGACGACGGCGCTTAGCTTTTACAAGCAGGGCCCATTTATGAAAACCGATAACGTCCTAGATATGGCGATCGGCGGCAAGGGGTTTTTTGGCGTAACGAACGGCTCTGGCACCTATTACACGCGCGCCGGTAGCTTTGGCGTAGATAAAGAAAGATATCTCGTAACAAATCAAGGCAACTATGTACTAGGAACGCAAAATGCGCTAACGCAGGTGACTCCAAGCCAGGGCGCGATAGAGGCTTTCGGTAGAGTAAACAGCACCGCCACCGTCACGCAGGCCTACACTCTAGGCGCCGATACCACAGACCTCGACGTCGGCGACATCGGCTCCCAAGGCAAAATTCGCTTGCCTGAGTTTTTGTATCTACCGACCAAACCGACTTCAAAGGTAACCTTTAAAGGAAATCTCGACTCATCTTTTAAAACCGAGCCAACCACTTTGCCAGTCGATACCGCGACCTATACGAGTAACATAGATAACCCATCTAGAACTATAAATTTACGCGGACGAGTCACGGCTGACGATACGATAACTCGCCCTAGAAAAGGCGATCTAGTCACCGTAACGGCAACCGATGCGAACGGCAAAACGGCTGAATTTAGCGCTCCGATCGACGAAAACGGCAACTGGAGCATAAGTCAGAAATTTGAAAGAGATTTTGACCTAACGACCGCCCCAAATTTGACCGCAAAAATAAACACGACTAAAGAAGCGGCAAATCAAGAAAAATTCGTAACCGAGCTTTTAAATGCTGACGGTACGAAAAATAAACTTGAACTAACGCTAACAAAACGCGTACCTCAGGGCGCTAACGGTACAGTTTGGGATGCGGCGGCGACCGTAAAAGACGCAAGCGGCGCAGTGGTCTCAAATACTAACGGCGAGCTAAATTTTGATTACGAAGGTAGGCTTGTTAGCTCTACTTTAAGCGCCCTAGATAATAACGGCTCGCAAGTCGAGCTAGACTTCGGCACTCCTGCGGCTGCGGGTCAAATTTACTCAGGCGTCACTAGCACGTCTCAAGCCAAAAGTATCTCGATCGCGCAAGACGGCGTACGTGAGGGTATTTTAAAGGATTATTACACCAACGATTCTGGAAATATCTTGGCGCAGTTTACAAATGGCCAAGTCCGCTCCGTCGGCAAAGTCGCTCTCTATCACTTCCAAAACGAGCAAGGGCTTGCTAAAATGGGCGACAACATCTACTCGCAAAGCGCGAATTCGGGCGCCGCCTTTTTCTACAAGGACGCGGGCGGCAAAAGCATCTACGGCGCCAAACTAGCTAGCAGCATGCTCGAGCAGTCAAACGTCGATCTAGCCCAGGCTCTAACGGAGGTCATCGTCACGCAAAAAGCCTACGACGCTAACGCCAAGAGCATAACGACTAGCAACGAAATGCTCCAGCGCGCCATCGAGCTAAAACGCTAAATTTAACCCGCGATTTGACGCGGGTTTTTTAATTTTAGCTGCAACCTTAAAGCCAAATTTAACGCGATAAAATAGTCTACTTCAAGATATCTAAATAATTTTTTAGCTAAAATCAGCCCCGAAAATTTACCGAATAAAGAAAAAAATTATGAACCGAAAAAGAATCTACAATCCAAGCTCAAACGAAAATTTGACCGATCGCCGCGTATTTAACGGCAATCCGCACGGCATCTTAAATTTCACCAAGGCAAAATACCAGTGGGCGCTCAAGCTCTGGGACCTGATGGAGGCTAACACGTGGTTTCCAAAAGAGGTCGACACCACCGACGACGTGCGCGACTA
>NZ_CALKTQ010000224.1 GCF_937997465.1 uncultured Campylobacter sp.
TTGAACTAACAAAGACCGATCTAGCTAGCTTTGACGCCGTTATCAGCGCATTTGCGGCATGGACGCCCGAAACGTTCCCCCTTCATAAAAAGGTAGCAAAACACCTCGCAGACGCGCTTAGCGGTACGAAAACGAGACTGCTCGTCATCGGCGGCGCGGGTACGCTATACGTGGACGATAAAGGCACTATGGCTATGAATACGCCGGGCTTCCCGCCTGAGTATATGGGCGTCGCAAAGGCTACGGCGGAGTCGTTTTTTGAGCTAAAAGGTAGAACGGGCGTACTCTGGACATACGTCTCGCCTGCCGGGGACTACGACGCAAACGGCGCTCGCACCGGCAAATACGTGCTCGGTAATGATCACGTCATACTAAACTCGCAAAACGAGAGCTATATCAGCTACGCCGATCTTGCGATCGCGATCATTGACGAGCTAAAAAATAGAAATTTCGTGCAAAAGCGCTTTACCGCCGTCGGCGAGAGGGCGTGAGCTTAAAATTTTGCGTAATTTAGCTAAAATAACGCCGCACGAAACTAACGTGCGGTTTTAAATTTAAATCAAGGTCGGTTATGCAAATAGGACAAAAATTTTCCATCGCTATCCACATCCTGCTTAGCTGCGAGTTTTTTAAGGACGAGAAAAATACGAGCGAGTTTTTGGCCGGCACGATCGGCACAAACCCCGTCATCGTGCGAAATATAATCAGGCTTTTAAAATCGGCAAATTTAATAAACGTAAGCGCAGGCACGGGCGGATCGAGCCTAGCTAAGAAGCCTGAGCAGATCACGCTTTTTGATATATTTTCAGCGGTAAACGAGGGCGAAAACGACATCTTTAAAATCCACAAAAACTCGCCGCCGCCTTGTCCGCTAGGAGGCAGGATTGAGGCGCTTTTGATGCCTAAATTTGGCTCCGCGCAACAAGCAATGTTTGATAGCTTGGCGGGCGTAAATTTGCAAAATCTACTAGACGAACTGGCGGCTAAAAACTAAAATTTGCGCCTTTTAAAATTTCCTCGCTTTAAATTTAATCAGTAATTTAAAAAACAGAAGTGTTTGTAGTTAAAGAAAAATTTACTTATAATTCACGGATTAAATTTAAAGGAGATTTCGTGCAACCAAACGCTAAACGCGGAATAATTCAAAAATATTTCGAGGCGAATTTGCTTCTAAAAATTTTAGCCGGACTTATTTTGGGTGCCGTTTGCGGCATCATTTTTCAAGACGCAAAGGACGCGATAGTTATCCTAAAGCCTTTTGGCGACGTGTTCATAAGACTTCTTAAGATGATCATCGTACCTATCGTTATGGCCTCGCTCATCGTGGGCTGTAGCTCCATCTCGCCTTCGGACTTGGGTAGAGTAGGGGCAAAGGTGCTGATTTTTTACATATTGACGTCGTTTTTTGCCATCATAGTCGGGCTTGCGGTCGGGCTTGTTTTGGAGCCGGGCGCGGGACTGCACATAACCGGCAGCGGCGACGTAGCAGGCAAGGCCGCAAATGCGCCTAGTATGTCGTCGATACTCGTAAATTTGTTTCCCACTAACCCTTTTGAAGCCATTGCAAAGGGCGAAATTTTACAAATCATAACTTTTAGCTTATTTTTCGGCGTCGCGCTTTCGTTTTTAAAGGATAGCAAGGACGAGAGGCTTAGTAGGCTGGGAAATTTGATCTACGACGTATTTGACGGAATCAACCATATCATGTTTTACGTCATAAGATGGATCATGGAGTACGCGCCGTTTGGCGTTTTCGCTCTTATATTTATCGTATTTTCGCAGCAGGGCGTAAAGGCTTTCGGACCGCTTTTAGGCGTCACGGTTAGCGCGTATATCGGCTTTGCGACTCAAATTTTCGTCGTTTATTTCTTGATTTGCTTGATCGTTAAAATCAATCCGTTTAAATTTCTAAAAAAAGTTCGATCGCCTATGCTGACGGCTTTTGTAACCAGAAGCTCGGGCGGAACGCTGCCTATCTCGATGAAAACGGCCGAAGAAGATATGGGTATCCCAAAGCAAATTTACGGATTTGCGCTTACGGTTGGAGCCACCGTAAATATGAACGGCACGATCATATATCTAGGTATCTGCGCGATGTTTATCGCTAACGCCGTAGGCGTGGAGCTTGACTCTGGGGCTAAAATGACCATAATACTAACGGCCGTCCTTGCCGCCGTCGGAACTGCCGGAGTGCCTGGAGCGGGCGCGATAATGCTTTTGATGGTGCTTGAATCAGTCGGTCTAAAAGTCGAGGGCGGAAGCGCAGTAGCTGCGGCGTATGCGCTGATTTTGGGCACCGACGCGATCCTTGACATGGGGCGCACGTCGATGAACGTGACGGGAGATATGCTGGGCGCGCTAGTGGTGGCTAAAAATGAAAAAAAATTAGACGAAAGTAAGTGGGCGGATTAGAATTTAATAAATATTTAGATAAAATCGCTAAAAATTTAAAGGAAATATATGATTTTCATCGACGCTTGTTTAAAAAAACCGACGCCTTATACACCTGTTTGGATGATGCGGCAGGCTGGTCGGTATCTGCCCGAGTATATGCGAGTGCGCTCCGCGGCGGGCGACTTTTTATCACTTTGCAAGGATTATAAAAAAGCCAGCGAGGTCACGATCCAACCGGTTGAAATTTTGGGCGTCGATGCGGCGATACTTTTTAGCGATATCCTCGTCGTACCGCTAGAAATGGGCATGGATCTTAAATTTGTCCAAGGCGAGGGGCCGGTGTTTAGCTATCCGATCAAGACGAAAGATGATCTAGATAGGCTGGATGTTCAAAAATCAATTAAAAATTTAGACTACGTATATGATACGATCAAGCTAACGCGCGAAAATTTGGCGCAGGATAAAGCACTAATCGGCTTTTGCGGGGCGCCGTGGACGATAGCTACGTATATGATCGAGGGCGGCGGGACGAAAACCTATGCGGTTAGCAAGAAGCTTTTGTATTCAAATCCCGAGTTTATGCACCAAATTTTAGCCAAGGTCACGGCTGCGCTCATAGGCTACATGAAAGAGCAGATAAAAGCCGGCGTAAACGCGGTTCAAATTTTTGATAGCTGGGCGGCTGCGCTGGAAGACGAGGCTTATTTTGAGTTTGGCTGGAAGTATATCATGGATATAGTGGATGCGCTTAAGGCTGAATTTCCGCAAATTCCGGTTATCGTTTTTCCAAAAGGCATAAGCGGATATCTGGATAAAATTTCAGGAAATTTTGATGTTTTTGGAGTGGATTGGAGTACGCCGATCGAGCTTGCTAAAGAAAAACTAAGCCCGAAATACGTCCTTCAAGGAAATATGGAGCCTACGCGCCTTTATAGCAAAGAGGCGATCGACGCGGGTGTGGAACGAATTTTGCAGACGATGAAAAACGCGCCGCATATCTTTAATCTCGGACACGGTATTTTGCCTGATATTCCGGTGGAAAACGCGAAATATTTTATAAAACGAGTGCAAGAAAAAAGCGCAAGATAAAGGAGGAAGGATGAACAATCTGAGCATAAAACTTAAAATTTTAGTCATAGCTCTAGTCGGGCTAATAGGTCTTGGTATCATTAGCGCCTATATGTTAAACGGTATTATCAAAACTCGCGATAAAGCCGATTACAGCGAGCGTATAGTAGATACGATCATAAATCAAAACGACTTCATTCACGAGATGCAAAAAGAGCGCGGTTTTAGCTCTGGAGTGCTAGCCGGCGGAGACAATGCTAAACTCGTGGCTCAGCGCAAGAACGTGGATGCGGCGCTTGAGAAGCTTGCGGAAAAGAACGAAATAGCTCCGGAGATAGCTAGCATTCGCTCGGGCGTAGATCAAAGAAGCGGCGATAATCTAATCGGACGTATAACTAAAATACTAAGAAAAGAAGTTATCGCTATAAACGGATATAGCGACAAACTGGAGCCTAGCCTCGTTGATGATTTAGAACGCATTATTATCGTCGGGGAGATAAAGGAATCGTTTGGTATCTTACGCGCTACGCTAAACGGGGTTTTTACTAAAAAAAGTATAAGCAAAGAAGACTATAACAAAGTAGTCGCACTAAATAGCGTAATCAATAAATTTATGCAGGATTTCGACGAGTACAATCCAAAAGAATTTAGTGCTGAATTTGATACTATCGCTAGAAAAAAGGCGGACTTTAACGATGCGATGAATATCATCAAAAACGTAGTCACTACCGAGGATATATCATACGACCCCGCGACTTGGTTCTCAAAAATAACTCTATCTATAGATGCGATGAGGGAGCTAGAGCTAAAGCTATTAAGCGATATGAAAAATGCAGCCTCGCAGGTAAAAAGTGAAGTGACGGCACAGCTCGTATTTAGCGGTATTGTTATCGCCGTGTGCGTGCTTTTGATGTTGCTGGCTTCTATCATAATCGGTAAAAATTTAATCTCAGGTATTGATCAGACTAAAAACGGCCTTGTGAGATTTTTCGAATTTTTAAACAATAAAACCGACAAAGCCGAAACGTTAGAGCGCAGCGGAAGCGACGAGATCGGACAGATGAGCACGCTAATAAACGAAAATATCAGGCAAATCGAGGCAAATCTCGCCGAGCAAAATAGCTTCATAAAAGAGGCAAACGCATTTGTAGGGCAGATAGGCAAGGGCAACTATGTAGCCCAGCTAAACGCCGACACCTCAAATCCGGCTCTTAGCCAGCTAAAACAGACTTTTAAAGACCTACAAATCGCGCTAAAACAAGCCATAGCTGCAAACGGCGACGAGGTGTTAAATTTGCTAGAAAGCTTTAAAAATCAGGACTTTACGAAAAGACTCGACGATGAAGGCAAAGTAGCTGCCGGTATCAATGCTTTAGGCGAAGAGATAGCCGGTATGCTAAGGGCAAATTTAGAGCAGGCGCATACGCTTGAAGAAAAGGCCGAGTTTTTAGCTCGCTCGATGCAGCAAGTCACGCAAGGCGCTAATTCGCAGGCTAATTCGCTACAAGAGAGCGCCGCAGCAGTCGAGGAGATGAGTAGCTCTATGAATGCTATCAGCCAAAAGGCCGAAGATGTAACGCGCCAAAGCGAGGAGATCAAAAACATCATCGTCATCATCCGCGATATCGCCGATCAGACAAACTTGCTAGCGCTTAACGCAGCCATCGAAGCAGCGCGCGCAGGCGAACACGGCAGAGGCTTTGCGGTCGTGGCCGATGAGGTCCGCAAACTAGCCGAACGTACGCAAAAATCTCTCGGCGAAATCGAAGCCAACGCAAACGTGCTAGCTCAAAGCATCAATGAGATGAGCGAAAGCATCAGGGAGCAAAGCGAAGCTATCAATATGATAAATCAAGGCGTAGCCGAGGTTGATGAGCTAACTAAGCAAAACGTCAGGGTTGCAAACGATACGAGCGTCGTAACCGCCGAGGTAGACAGCATGGCAAAGGCGATAGTAGAAGACGTAAGACGTAAGAAATTTTAAGTTATTTTGGCGGTTTCTTATTTTGCACAGGAACCGTCAAATTTGACTTTATATATGATTTTTGAAGTTAACATAAAGCAAAATTTGAGAGAAACTAAATTTCCGAATTTTACTTTATGTCTTTTAAAAAGTTTTTTGTGTGGTAGATGAATTTCGTTTTAAAATTTGCTACCAGGTCGTATTAAATTTAAATACTTTTCTTGTTATC
>NZ_CALKTQ010000225.1 GCF_937997465.1 uncultured Campylobacter sp.
TGCTTGGTTGCACGCATTTTAACTATTTTAAGGACGTTTTGCGCGAAATTTTGCCGCCGCACGTGCGCATCATCGACGGTATCGACGGCACGCTAAACCGCCTTGCAAGCGAGCTGGGAGGAGGGCTAAGGCTTGCTTGCGGCGAGGATTATTCGCCACTGGCGGGTAAATTCGACGCGAAAGCGGATAGTAAAAACTGCGGTAAAATTTACTATCTAAACGGCAACAGCGTGGAGTATTTTTACTCGAGCAGGGCGCTAGATGCGGCGCAGTTACGCAAGGTAGAGATATTTTTAAATCGGCTTGATGCGATGCGGGAGATTGGTTAGCGATATATTTATGGCGCTTAACGGCGTAAATATACTATAAATTCGGTACGGATTGTTAAATTTGGCTAGAACAGCAAAGAAAAAATCGCCCATGCGACATCACTCAAAAAGCGGCACGGCAAAATAAAGTGATCGCGTCAAATTTTCGCAGACGCAGCGACTTTTACGAGGAGTTTTTCGAAAAGCAAAATCGCATAAAGCAAATTTGGCACGGATAGCGATCGTAAATTTAACGCCAACTATCGGCATGCACGGGCAAATTCGACGTAAATTTATAAAATTACTAGAAAATTTGACGACCAAAAAAGACTCAAGCAAAAATCATAAGTAAAAATAAATTTGCCGCCTTCGTAACAAATCAAAAATTCGGCGGCAAATTTGAAATAAGAGTTTAAATTTTTAACATGCGGCGGACATTATCTGAGCTTGTTGCACTCCTCTATCCGCCTTGCAAAATATATAAAACGCCCGCACGGCCGCCTCAAACGGCTAGCCGCAAGCGTTTAAAGAGCCGTTACGCTAGCTAAATTTTACTTTTTGGCTTGCAGATATACCGGCTCTAGCTTTGCCGCAACCTCGCGCAGATCGGCTATACGGCTCTCGTTTGAGGGGTGGGTGCTTAGTATCTCCGGCACGCTACCGCCGCTTTTTTTGGACATTTTTACCCAGACGTTTACCGCCTCTTTAGGATCGTAGCCCGCGCGCGCCATGAGCTCCGTGCCGATGTGGTCGGCCTCGCGCTCGTGAGAGCGAGAAAACGGTAGCGAGATGGTGTACTGAGCGGCCATATTTATGGCACCGGTAGCTAGATCGCCTAGTCCCGCAGCTTGCGAAACGGCGAAAATTCCGACGTTTTTGAGCATATCGGAGCTAGCCTGCTCGCGGCTATGCTCGCGCAATGCGTGCGCGATCTCGTGTCCCATAACCGCCGCTAGCTCGCCGTTTGTGAGCGATAGGTTTTTGATGATGCCGCTATACACGACGATACGGCCGCCCGGCATACACCACGCGTTTATCGTATTTTCGTCGATGACGTTTACTTCCCATTTCCACTTGAGCGCGTCCTCTCTAAATGCTCCGACCTGCGCGATCAGGCGCTTGGCAACGTCTTGCACTCTTTTTGTCATCACGGGATCGATGTTTAGCGCGCCTTTTTTGCGCGCGCCGCTAAGGGTCTCTACGTAGGCTTTGGCTGCAGCCTCGTTCATCTCCTGTTCGCCGACTAAAAACATCTGGCGTCTGTTTTCGCCTAGTGCGCCGCCGCTAGTCGAGCTAGTGAAGCAGCCCGTTAGCATCGTCGCGGTAAACATGGCGAGCAAAATAATTTTTCTTATCGTCATTTTTTCATCCTTTGCGAGATTTTGGCGATTATACCTCTAAAACAGCTATAAATTCGTAAATAAGCGTTTAAATTTGGCTTAACGACGTCAAATTTGTAAAGAAATGGCGGGTAAATTTGCGTTTTGGAAATTTGACGGTATAAATTTGGACTTTGTTTTTGGTGATTTTAACGGATCTGCGTTAAATTTGTGTGGGTTAAATTTGCAAATTTTCGTGCCTGAGTCCGCTTTAGACGGCTCGGCCGCGACTATGCAAGCTCAAATTTAACTGCTTCTTGCGAGCTGTCAAATTTGGCGTGCATCAAATTTAAATAAAGCTAAAAGTTCGTCAAATTTGCCGAATTTGCAGCCGAGTTAGCCACTCAAATTTACGTACGAGTCAAAGCTAAATTTGAGCGGTCGCCGGCGCGAGCGCGAGCCAAATAAACCCGAGTCGCCGCGCAAGCAAAAGCCAAATTTAAAAGAGCCTGATTTACGCTGGCTCGCTTTGTAAATTTTCATCCAGCTTAACGCGCTTATACTCGATATTTTTCTCAAATTCCTTAAGTCTTTTATGGATAGAGCGCAGCTCCGTGATGACCGTCCAGTTGTTCATAAACACCGCAAGCGATCCGCGCACTTGGCTAAAGGCATTTACGACTTGCATCATCACGCCCAGGGTTATAGTGCCCGCGAGAACGCTAGGGCCCATCGCGATGAGTGGGACGATGACCATGCTTTGACCGAACATATATCTCCAGATATCAAAGTATCCGTAGTGTAAAAATAGCCTGTAATAATTTCGTTTTAGATCGTGAAATAACCCTTCGAGTTTCTCGGGCGCGCCGTAGTTTGCCTTGTCGTCCTCGGCGTATACGAGCTCTTTTCTAAATGCGGCTTCGACTTTTTGATTGTTGTACTCAAGGCCCGGTAGCTTGATACCCACGAACCACGAGATTGCGAGTCCTCCGATACTAACCGTTAGCGCGATCCACACGAGCGAGCCTTCGCTTTTGCCCAGTAGCGGTATATCGACCTGCCCGCTAAGCGCCCAAAGTATCGGTATAAATGCGATGAGCGTCATCACGGCGTCGGCTACTTGCGAGCCCAAATTTTCCACCACTTTAGCAAAGCGATAGATATCCTCTTGGATACGTTGCGAGCTGCCTTCGATGTCGGTTTTGACGTTTCGCCAGTATTTTATGTAATCAAACGTCATCGCCTCGCGCCACTTAAACGTCCAAAGGCGCGTAAAATAGTTCGTCATCGTCGCAAGCAGGACGTATGGGAAGGCGATCTTGGCAAATCTGAGCACGCAAGTCCAAAAGTCGTCTATCGTGTGATCTTTGACGTTTTGCAAAATATCGTAAAAGTCCTTGTACCAGTTGTTTAGAAGCACTATCATCTGTACTTGAGCGTAGGTCGAAATTAGCAGTGCCGCGAGCCCGAAATACGCCCACGCGGCCCATTTTTTATTCGCGAAAAACGACGAAAACATCTATTTGCCTTTAAATTTGAGATTTAGTCGCAAAGTATAGCAAAACCAGGCTAAATTTATGCGCGTTAGATTACTGTTATGCGTATTACGTTAAAATCCGGCGAATTTTTTACAAAGGATGAAAATGAAAAAGACTATTTTGGGATTTGCGCTACTTACGGCGCTTGCGTCAGCGGCTCTGGGAGGCGAGACGATCGAAGTTTATAAAAGCCCGGACTGCGGTTGTTGCGGAAAGTGGGGCGAGATAATGAAAAAAAACGGCTTTGAAATCGTAGAACACAAAACGAACGCGATAATCGAAACGAAAAACAAATACGGCGTTCCGCCGGAGCTATCTAGCTGCCACACCGGTATAGTCGGAGGTTACGCTATCGAGGGGCACGTGCCGGCTGAAGAAATAAAGGCGCTTTTGAGCGCTAAACCCTCTGACGTCGTGGGCATCTCGGTACCCGGCATGCCGCTGGGAAGCCCCGGCATGGAGCAGGGCGGCATCGTCGAGGACTATGATGTGATCGCGTTTAAAAAGGACGGTACGAGCGAAATTTTCGCAAGCTATAAAAACGGCAAGAAGGTAAAATAATTTAGCGAGATCGGCGTAAAATTTACCAACGCCGTGGCCATCGTTTTACCGGGTTTTGCGGCGATTTTTACCGCGAGACTGTTTTTTAAATTTGAGTGCCGCATCTCGTCAAATTTAGCGCAAAATCAAGCTAAATTTAACCCCGGCCGCTGTATCATTAAAATAAATTTGCAAAGGAGCGGGCGTGGCGAGACTAATTTTTATCCTGTTTATTTTGGGGTTTCTTGCGTGGCTTTATATGGGCGGCACGACCAAAACGGTGGCTGATTACAAAGGCATGAGCCGCGAGGAGCTTGAGACGCTGTGCCTTGAGAAAAAGGACAAAAAAGCCTGCCAGAAAATAGCGATCGACTTCGTAAACGGCGCGAAGGCAAACGGCGGCAAACCGCAGTTTTAGGATTTTTGCATTTATAAATTCGGCGGGCAAATTTGACGGCGCAAGCTTGGCCTAAATTTTATAAATTTAACTGCTAGCATTTTTGCAGTGCGGGTCTTGGCGCGTCAAATTTGGACTCAAATTTAAATAAATTCCGCAAATTTGAGCCAAACGGCGCATAATATAAGCAATATTTGTATTACAAGTTTAGCGCGGAGCTTAAATTTGCACCCAAATTTAAGCCGAAAGCAAGGCACGCACGCGGCCAAAAGCGCCAAAACGCGGCAAAAATAGCCTCCGCGGCGCTCGCTCGCGCTAGAGGCGGCAAAAATGCGCTTTCAGTTTAAAATTCCCGATTTTCTGCTATAATCGTTGCATTTCATTTTAATTTTTTAAGGATTTTAATTGCACCCCAGTAGCGCCGACTCGCTTTTTATGATCGCTCTCGCGTTTTTCTTCGTATTTCTAAACGCTTTTTTCGTCTTATCAGAATTTTCCATCGTCAAAGTCCGCAAGACTCGCCTAGAAGAGCTTGCTAAGGACAAAGTGCCAAACGCAAAAACCGCGCTTGATATGTCAAACAATCTCGACACATACCTCTCCGCCACGCAGCTAGGCATCACGCTAAGCTCGCTAGCTCTTGGCTGGATCGGCGAACCCGCGGTCGCTAGACTGATCGAGGAGCCGCTAAAAACATACTTTAATCTAAATGATATTTTAGTCCACACCGTCGCGTTTGCGATCGCATTTACGCTGATCACGCTCATGCACGTGGTACTAGGCGAGCTAGTGCCAAAGTCCGTCGCCATCGCAAAATCTGAAAAAGCGGTCCTCGCCATCGCGCGTCCGCTACATGTATTTTGGGTTGTTTTCTCGCCGCTTATCAAGACTTTTGATTTTCTAGCTGGCGTTTCTCTTAAAATTTTAGGCATCAAGCCCGCCAAAGAGAGCGAGCTAGCCCACTCCGAAGAGGAAATAAAAATCATCGTGGGCGAGAGCCTAAAGGGCGGCGTTTTAGATAGCTTTGAGACCGAGATCATCAAAAATGCGGTCGATTTCTCCGACACGGTGGCTAAAGAAATAATGACTCCGCGCCGCGATATGGTCTGCATAAATAAGCAAAAAAGCTACGAAGAAAATATCAAAGTGATCTTTGACTCCAAATACACGCGCTATCCGTACATCGACGGTAGTAAGGACGCAATACTAGGCATGATCCACATCAGAGATATCTTGCAAATCGATCTGGGTAACAAAAAGCGCGAATTTGACAGCATCGTGCGAAAATTCGTCATCGTGCCCGAAAACCTCTCGATATCTAAAATCCTCGTGATGATGAACAAACAGCAAATCTCAGCCGCTCTCGTCGTGGATGAATACGGCGGCACGGCGGGGCTTCTTACGATGGAAGATATAATGGAAGAGATCCTAGGCGACTTTAACGACGAGCACGACGACGCCGACCCGCACTACAAAAAAATCAACGAAAATATCTACGAGTTTCAGGGACGCTTTGACCTTGAAAGCGTCGAGGAACTGATGGGGATTAGCTTTGCCGATGAGACCGAGGAGCTAACGATCGGCGGATACGTCTTTAATCTCATCGGTCGCTTGCCGGTCGTGGGCGACAAGATCGAGGACGAAAACTGCTACTACGAGGTGCGCAAGATGGACGGCGCTAGCATCTCTAGCGTCAAGGTGCGCAGAAAATTCGAGCAAAAAGAGGACGAGGACTGAGTAAATTTGCACCTTGCTTTTGCGAGCGGGGCGTAAATTCGGTCGTAAATTTGAGGGCGGATTTGGCTTTTGAAATTTTAGGCGCGCAAACGGCTTCTCAAATTTAACCGATCTAAATTTGAAAGACTCCGCCTTGTTCGTAAATCAGCTCAAATTTAAGCCGTTTCGTCAAATTTGAGTTGCGGCATCTGCTCTAAATTTGCTGCCGTTTGGCCGAGTCTTGCGGGATCGCCGTTAAAGTTTGCCGTCAGTTTTAGCTAGGCTAAATTTTTAAATTTACGTGAAGCATAAATTTAAATTTGCCTCGCTAAATTTACGCCGATTTTTCTCTCAAACTCTCTCAAAATCCACAAATTTAATCTAACTTTTTAGCTTATTTTGATAAACTTCGCGAAATTTAATAAGAGATAAAAATTAAATTTTATATTTTGAAATTTATAAAATAAATTTAACACAGGAGGACAGATGAGAGTAGTTCAAGCGGAATTAATCTCCAAAACCGTCAGCGAGCTTTGCAAAGAGGCCTGTTACGTCGTGACGCCCGATATGAGAGCGGCTTTTGAAAAAGCTAGAGAAAACGAGAGTTCGCCGATAGGAAAAGACATCCTAGGCAAGGTACTCCAAAACGCCGATCTAGCGCAGAAGCGCGTCGCGCCGATCTGCCAAGACACGGGCATGGCGGTCGTGTTCGTCGATATCGGTCAAGACGTGCATATCGAGGGCGGATTTTTAGAGGACGCGATAAACGAGGGCGTAAAAGACGGCTACGTGGGCGGCTACCTGCGCAAATCAGTCGTAAACGACCCGATCTTTGAGCGTAAAAACACGACAAACAACACCCCTGCCGTCATAAACGTAAGGATAGTAAGGGGCGATAAAATCCATATAAAAGTCGCTCCAAAGGGCTTTGGTAGCGAGAACAAATCGGCTCTAAAGATGCTAGTGCCCGCAGACGGCCTAGAGGGCGTGAAAAAGGTATTTTTAGACACCGTTAAGCTAGCGGGTCCAAACGCCTGTCCTCCGATGGTAATCGGCGTGGGCATAGGCGGCACGATGGATAAGGCCGCGCTAATGGCAAAATACGCAGCCGCTCGCGCCGCAGACAGCAAAAACCCCGATCCTAGATACGCCAAACTAGAAGAGGAACTACTAGAGCTCGCCTGTAAAACGGGCGTCGGACCGCAAGGACTAGGCGGCGACACGACCGCGGTAAAAGTAAACATCGAGTGGTATCCGACCCACATCGCGGGCCTGCCGGTCGCTATCAACATCAACTGCCACGCTGCTCGCCACGCCGAAGCTGAAATTTAAGGAGAAAAGATGTCAGAAGTAAAAAAGATAACCGCGCCGTTTGATAAAGATGTCGTAAAAAGCCTAAAAGCTGGCGACAACGTGCTAATAAGCGGCACCATCATCGCAGCTCGCGACGCCGCGCACAAGGCGCTAACCGAGACTTTGGCTCGCGGCGAGGCATTGCCTGTAAATTTAGCCGGCGAGACGATCTACTATCTAGGACCAAGCCCAGCAAAACCTGGCGACGTCATAGGCGCTGCGGGGCCGACAACTAGCGGACGCATGGACAAATACACTCCGACGATGATAAACGAAGTAGGCATCAACGGCATGATCGGCAAGGGCTACCGCTCTGAGGCCGTCGTCGAAGCGATGAAAAAATCAGGCTGCGTCTATATGGTCGCTATCGGTGGTGCTGGCGCACTGATTAGCCAAAGTATCAAAAAATACGAAGTGCTAGCCTACCCTGAGCTTGGTCCAGAGGCGGTCGCAAGGCTTACGGTCGAGGATTTCCCGGCTATCGTAGCGATAGATAGCGAGGGCAATAACTTCTACGAAGCAGGGCAAGCTCCGTATAAAAAAATATAAATTTATCGGCGCGAGTTATCGCTAGCTCGCGCCTTACTCTACGCGCCGCTCTTTATGGGCAGATTTGAAACCAAACGGCGCAAAAATTCTCAAATTTTATGCTTAGTCTTTAAAAATTTTGTCGTAATTGCTCGGATACGCCGCTTTTAGAGATTTCTTAATCTTAGCTTTTAACGAGTCTCCGTCGCTAAGCTTTACGTCGTCGATCAGGCAATCTTTGTCGCAAATTAGGCGCAAAGTTATATCGCGTTTTTCGCCGAATAGCTCAAATTTTACTCGCACTTCGTTTTCCGAAACAGCTTTTGCGCTAAAGTTTTTGAGCTCGTCAATATCCTGTGCATCTATAAAAGGATCGGCATCTAAATCCGACGATACGTGTTCTACACCGCTCAGACGTCCGAGCGCGGAGCCGAACTGATCGTAAATGAGCCCGTCAAGCTCGGGAGTCAGCTACTCTGAGGTGATAGGCTGTATTTCGCCGTTGCCGTAGTTTGTTTCGTAAAATTCGTTTACCGCTTTTTCCATTAGCGCGGCTTTCATCGTTTGTGCGCTTAGATTTGCGCCGCCAATACCGCAAAAAATCACCGCCAAAAGGCAAAATTTAGACACATTTTTCATGGCTTTCCTTTAAATTTAGGTGTTTGAGTGATTTTGACACTATTTGGGTTAAAATTTGAGAAGTTTAAGATATGCAAGTAACGGCAGTCTGCTTTGGCGCATTTTCTCGTCAAATTTAAACGATACCGCGCTGATAAAATTTAGAGCGCAAATTTACATTGGACTTCGAGCCGTCAAATTTACTCGGACGGCTCGTTAATTTTAGCAGAGGTTACTCTGTGGTGCTGTTTATGTAGCTGTTTTCGGAGATCTGTGTCCAGGCTCTAGCCTTTTTCATAAAGGCCTTTTGCGAGTCCAAAATCTCCTTAAACGTCGCGTCTTTTGCCGAAAGTTCGTCTAGGATCTCGTCCGTGGCTTTGCGCAGCGCGGCGATGACCTCTGGCGGAAACGAAGCGATTTTCACGTCCGGATGCTCGCTTTTGATTTTATCAAGGACTAGCGAGTTTTGATAGACCGCCGACTCATAAACATCGGCCGCTACAGCCTTGGTTGCGGTTTCTACGATAGCTTGGAGGTCGGCCGGTAGCTTGTCCCAGAGCTTTTTGTTGATGTAAAATTCATTTTCGCTCGCGGGCTCCTGCCAGCCCGTGTAGTAAAATTTAGCCACCTTTTGAAATCCGAAATTTATATCGATCGCAGGGCAGACCCACTCGACGGCGTCGATCGTGTTCATCTCCATCGCCATGTATAGCTCGCCGATCGGGATCGTGTTTATATTGACTCCCAGTTTTGCCATTATCTCGCCGCCAAGCCCGGTCATGCGCAGTTTTAGCCCCTTTAGATCGTCCGTGCTCTTGATCTCTTTTTTAAACCAGCCGCCCATTTGCATGCCAAAATTTCCGCCGTGAAAGGTCACGATGCCGTACTCGTTAAAGACCTTTTGCGCGAGCTCCTTGCCGCCGCCGTACGCGTACCATGCGTCCTGCTCGGCCTTGTTCATGCCAAAGGGCACCGTCGTAAAGAGCATGAGCTTGGCGTCCTTACCCTTATAAAAGTAGCTAGCGGTAAAAGCCGCGTCGTACTGGGCGCTTTTGACCATATCAAGCAGCGCAAACGCCGCCTTGTGCTTGGACGGATAGTCGACGCGAACCTCGATACGGCCGTCGCTCATCTTTTCCACGAGCTCTTTAAATTTCTTAGGAGCGTCGCCTAGCACGGGTACGTTGCTCTCGTAGGTGGAGGCGAGCTTGATTTTGTATTTTTCCGCTGCCTGCGCGCTGATCATCATCGCCGTGCATAGAGCCAGAGCTGAAAATAGTTTCATTTTTTCTCCTTTCGGTTTTAAATTTACCGATTATAGAGTTTTGTATTATACTTTTTGATTAATTTTAAAATTTAAGCTACAAAAATTTACGATACATGAGTAAAAACGTAAATAAATTTATAAAATGTTACGAAAATTAAATTTACCGTTTGAGGATAAATTTGACGATCGTCGTCGTTAGGGCGGCGGCATTTGAGCGATACGACTCGGCGAATTTTGTTTGAGTGGGCAGCGGAAGTCGACACGTAGATACGGCTCTAAACTACTTTACTCGACGCATCAAAATCTAGCGGGCCAAATTTACTCGTGTTTTTTGAGGTACATTGCGACGATTTTATGGGTTGTAAATGCTAAATTTAAGGTGCGTATGTAAAGATAAATTGGCAGGCATTTGTGGCAAATCGACTTGGTCTTTTGAACCGCATTTGAGGCGTCGCCGAGTAAATTTAAGCAGCAAATTTGGCAAGACGACTTTTCGATAAATTTACAATGCAAATTTGTGAAATTTGAGCTCTAAAGCGTGTGTTTGAAACTCGAATTTAAGTCGTCGAGTACGAAAAACGGCGAGCGAGTAGGTAAATTTAGGAAGAGCCGGGAATGTCGTTGGCGTATAGTGTTTCGGCTAGCGTATTTTGCGTGCGGTTGCCG
Source organism: uncultured Campylobacter sp. (assembly GCF_937997465.1). GTDB lineage: Bacteria > Campylobacterota > Campylobacteria > Campylobacterales > Campylobacteraceae > Campylobacter_A. Next base: position 10,251 of record NZ_CALKTQ010000225.1, read on the forward strand.
TTAGCTTCGATTTGCGTTTGCTAGCCTCTGGCAAAAATATACGACAAAAACAACTTGATTAGATATAGGCAAGCTTAGATTTCCGTTTTGATATCAGGCGTATTTTCGATCTCTTTGTCGCAAATCTCGCAAAAGCGCGTCAGCAACAAAAATAGCTTCTCGGCATTTTTTTCGCCGAGCCTAGCAAATACCCGCTCGCCCAGCTCATCGCTAGCGCGCACTATGGGGTCTGCTACGTCGTGCCCTTTTTGCGTGAGACTCATCGCGCGCTCCCTTTTATCCGCGCTTTGCTCGCCTATCTGCACTAGTCCTTTTTGGCGAAAATCCTTGCAGACGTTAAAGACCGTTTGCTTGGGTATGAGCCACTCTTGGCCGATCTTTTTTTGCGTCGAACGGCCGTCTTTTGCGAGTGTATAAAGCACTGCAAATTCGCTGTAGCTAAGCCCAGTTTTAGCAATCAGCATATCTATGCGTTTGTCGATATCGCCGATTTTTTTGCCCAGCTCGTCGAAGTTGTATATTGTTTCTCCCTTTTTTATATTGGGTGAATTTTAGTAAAATCCCAAAATATTTTCAAGGTTTTTGGATTGACTTTTAGTCCTAAATTTTGCTAATATAGTAAATTTTAAGACTAATATCAAAGGAAATTTATGAAACTCGGTAAATTTTTAAAGGCGTATTTTTTATCGTTCGCGCTGATTTTCGTCGCAGCTGCGCAGGAAAATAAATCGACACAGGAAGCAGTGTCGCAAGCAGAGAAAAATACGGCCGAGCAACAAACTGCTCAAGCGGGCGTAAAAGAAGACACTGACGCTAGCGAGCAAAGCGTTTGTCAAGATAGACAAAATCCGGACGCTAAGCAAAATCAAAACGGCGAAGCGATAAAGCTCACGGTCGTATCGCCCAAGGTCCAAAAATTTAATCCAAAGCTAAATTTACACGGCGAGCTGGTGGCTAAAGACGATGTTGCCGTAGGCTCGGCGCTGCAAGGACAACAAATCTCCGAGATTTTAGTCGAAGTCGGCGAAAACGTGCAAAAGGGGCAAATTTTGGCCCTACTAGATGGTGCCGGCGTAAAAGCGAAATTTGACCAGCAAACCGCCGCTCTCGAGGCCGCAAAGCAAAATTTAAACTCCACCAAGGCTGCTTTTAGCGAGGCTAGCTCAGCGCTAAAGAGGGCTAAAGACTTGGCCGCAAAAAAGGCGATCAGCTCGCAAGAACTCGAACAAGCAAACGCGAAAGAAGCAAGCGCCAGAGCGAATCTAAACTCTGCGAAAGCCCAAATTTCGCAGATAGACGCGCAGATCGCGGAAGCTAAAGACCAGCTGGCAAAGGCTAGCGTGATAGCGCCCGTTAGCGGCGTCGTAACGGCCAAAAAAGCCCAAATCGGCGCGTTAACTAGCGGCGAGGCTTTGTTTAACATCGCAAAAGACGGCGTCATCGAGCTATCTGCGGACGCGGACGCAGCCGAGCTAGCGCAGATAAAAGTCGGTATGGGCGCGACGGCTCAAATTTACGGCGTAAAAGAGGCTGTGAAAGGCAAAGTGCGGCTAGTGCCCGTGAGCGTGGATACAAGCTCACGCCTAGGCAAGGTCAAAATTTCGCTAGACGGCGAGGCGAAATTTATCGGTTCATATGCTAAAGTCGTCATCGATCTGCCCGAATTTAGCGCGTTAGCACTGCCTGCGCAGGCTGTTTCGTTTACGGACGAGGGCGCGTTTGCGACGCTAATAAAAGACGGCAAGGCGCAGAAGCGAAAAATCCAAACCGGACTTAGAGCAAACGGGCTAGTTCAGGTGATTTCAGGTGTCAGCAAGGACGATGAGGTCGCGCTAAAAGCCGCCTCACTGGTAAATGACGGCGAAGCGGCGCAAAGGAGTGTGGAGTGAAAATTTCGTCTTGGGCGATTCGCCATCCCGTTCCGATTATCGTGCTTTTTATCGCGCTTAGCTTAGGCGGCGTAGCGTCGTTTCTGCGCCTACCGATAAACGCAAACCCAAACGTAAATTTCCCTATCGTTAGCGTCACGGTCACGCAGGCGGGCGCGTCGCCTACGCAGCTGGAAAGCTCGACTACTAGGCGCATCGAGGACGCCGTGAGCGGGTTGGCGGACGTGAGGCACGTTAGCTCTACGATCTCCGAGGGTAGCTCGGCTACCACAGTGGAGTTTGCTATCGAGACGGACGTCGATAGAGCCGTAAACGACGTGCGAAACGCTATCTCGCAGATCAGAGACGAACTACCCGCCGGTATCGATACGCCGATAGTAGAGCGCGTGGACGTCGAGGGCGGCGCGCTGGCGTTTTATTCTATAGGAAGCGCAAATTTGGACCAAAGCGAGATATCGCACCTGATAGATAACGAGATAAAAAGGCGGCTGCTAGCGATCCCGGGCGTACAGCAGGTAAAGCGTCTAGGCGGTGTTACACGCGAGATCAGAGTGCTTTTAGATCCCGCCGCGCTTAGCTCGCTAAAGATAGACGCTGCTTATATTAACAAACAGCTCGCGCAAAATAACGCCGATTTGCCCGCGGGTAGGACGGTTTTAGACGGTGCGGAAAATAGCCTGCGCGTAACAGGCGGCGCAAAGAGCGTTGAGGAGCTAGCAGATACCCCCATCCGACTAGAGGGCGGCGGTAGCGTCCGTCTGGGCGATATCGCTCGCGTAGAGGACTCGCACGCCGAACCTAGATCGCGCTCTAGGATGGACGGGCTGGAGACGGCGGGATTTAGCGTCTCGCGCTCAAAAGGCGCCAGCGATACGATCGTGATGCAAAAGATCAAGGATGAGCTGGCTAAATTTGCCGCAGAGCATGCAGAAGTAAAGATAGATGAGATATACACCTCGGCGAACGAGACTAAGCAAAGCTACGACCAAACGATCTGGATGCTAGCCGAGGGCGCGATATTGACGGTTTTGGTCGTGTTTGTTTTCTTGCGAGACGCGAGAGCGACTCTGGTGGCGGCCGTGTCGCTGCCTCTTTCGATCTTGCCGACGTTTGCGGCGCTTTATCTGCTGGACTATACGCTAAACGGCATCACGCTGCTGGCTCTCATGCTAGTTATCGGCATACTCGTAGACGACGCGATCGTGGAGATAGAAAATATCAAAAAACACCTAGCTCTAGGCAAACGCCCCTATCAGGCCGCCATCGACGCGGCCGATGATATCGGCTTTGCAGTGGTTGCCATTACGCTAACGATAGTGGCGATATTTTTGCCCGTTAGCTTTATCGGCGGAGGCATCGGGCAGTATTTTAGGCAGTTTGGCATAACCGTCGCGGCGGCGGTTTTGGCTTCGCTTTTAGTAGCGCGCTTAGCCACTCCGCTACTAGCGGCCTACGTCCTAAAACCCGAGGCCAAAGAGGGGCGCGAAGCGAGCAAGTTAAAGGCGGCTTATCTAAATTTGCTAAATTTCACGCTAGATCACCGTAAATTTACGCTTTTTATCGGCTTTTTGCTGCTACTGGGATCTTTTGCGTTAATTCCGCTTTTGCCAACGGGGTTTTTGCCTCAAAGTGACTCGGGTAGAAGCAGCGTAAATATCACGCTAGCTCCCGGCTCTACGCTAGAGCAGACCGATGAGAGGCTGCTAAATTTAACCCGCGTCGTTAAGCAAAACCAGGCCGTGCAGTCCGTTTTTGCTATAGCCGGAGGCGGCGGCGAAACGCACAAGGGCGAGCTGCTAATCACGCTAAAACCGCACAAGCAGCGCGCTGTTACGCAAAAGGAGTTTGAAGACGAGCTGCGAGAAGAGCTGGCTAAATTTAGCGATATGAGATTTGCCTTCGCTAACGAGATGGCTGCGCGCGATATCTCGGTAATCCTAGCAGGCGACGACGCGAACGCGCTCTCTAAAACCGCCGCGCTGATAAAATCTCAAATGAGCGGAGTTGCGGGCGTAAAAAACGCTCAAGTAAACGAACCGCTGCAAAAGCCGGAAATCCGCATAAATTTAATCAAAAAAGAGGCCGCAAGGCTGGGCGTGAGCCATCAGACCGTTGGCGAAGCTTTGCGTATCGCTACCGTAGGCGACACGGACGCGGCGTCGGCAAAATTTGACCTACCTGATCGCCAAGTACCTATCCGCGTTAGCCTAGAGGAGAGCGCTAGAAACGATCTTGAAGTTTTGCGTAAAATTTACGTCCAAAGCGCGACAGGGACGGCTGTGCCGCTCTCAAGCGTAGCCCAAATCTCGTATTCGCAGGGCGCTGCTAGCATAGAGAGGTTTGATAAGCGTCGCAAGATCGCAGTCGAGGCCGATTTGCAACCTGGATTTACCATAGGCGAAGTTTTGGGGCAAATTCATGCCTTGCCCGCGATGCAAAATTTGCCAAAAGGCATCTCCTCGCCCGAGTACGGCGATAGCGAGTATATGAGCGAGATGTTTGAGCAGTTTAGTATCGCGCTTGGCTTTGGCGTGACGATGTTTTTGCTGGTTTTGATCGTACTTTTTCGCGATTTTTTGCAGCCTGCGACGATATTTATTGCGCTTCCGCTCTCTATCGGCGGGGCGGCCGGAGGTCTGCTGCTTTACGGCGGCGCGCTTGATCTATCCGCCGTCATCGGTATCTTGATGCTCATGGCTATCGTGGGTAAAAACTCTATCTTGCTCGTTGATTTCGTCATCGAAAAGCGCCTGCGCGGAAGCGGCGTCAGGCAGGCTTTGTTAAGCTCTGGCGCTGAGCGTGCGCGACCTATCGTGATGACTACGATAGCTATGATCGCGGGCATGGCGCCCGCGGTGTTTGCTAGCGGCTCGGGAGCGGCTTTTCGTGCGACGATGTCGGTAGCCGTGATCTGCGGGCTGGCGGCCTCTACGCTACTTAGCCTCGTTTTCGTGCCGACGGTTTATTCTATCGTTGATGACGTGAAAAACTTCCTTGGCAGGCGGCTTTCTAAGCTCACGTCCGTAACCGAAGAAGATAAGCAAAACGCAATAAAATAGGAAAATCGATAAATTTAGCCTTAAATTTATCGATTTTTTCCGCGCGGCGCAGTAGATTTTGATTAAAATCCGGTTTTATTCGGCGCGGATTAAATTTGAGCCGGGTTTTACGGCCGAATTTAGCTAAATTTGCAAGCCAAAAAGCCTAAATTTACGCGGTTTAATAATATCCCAGGCACATCGTTTCGGTTAGCTTTATGCGCTTTTCAAGCGGTTCGGGCGAGAAAAACGAGCACTTTTCGATGTAAATTCTGTAGTCGTAATCAAGTCCGAAGTCGTCGTAAAATTTCTTTAAATTTATAAATTTGATCCCGCAAATTTCGCGCAGATCAAAAAGCGGGTAGAGTTTGGAACCGTTTTTGGCGACGAGATGTGAGGGCGCTAGAGTAGTAAACGAACAAAACGCCGACGTAAGCACGAGTCCTGCTAGATCGCTGCAGCGCGCGGCGACCTCGCGAAAACGCGCGGGAATGCATTTTTTATGCAGAAAAACGATGCGTGAGTTTTCAAATTTAGCGCAGATCGCGCCGCTCCAAAACAGATACGCATTGCCCGAAATTTCAGCATTTCGCGCAAATTCGCAGCCAAGAACGTAATCATCTAAAAATTCGTTTGGCGCAAGGGTTATTTTCATATTTTTCGTGCCTTTCTTGCGGGAAATTATAGCGAAATTTGCTTTTTTGGCTGTAAATTGGGTAATATTCGCCCAAATTTTACAAAGGACGAAAATGAAAAAGGTTATCTCTACAAAAGACGCTCCACAGGCGATCGGACCGTATTCGCAGGCGATCGAGGCAAACGGATTTTTGTTTATTTCGGGGCAGCTGGGCGTTACGCCGGAGGGTAAATTTGCGGGCGAGGACGTGAGGGCTCAAGCTGAGCAATCGATGCTAAATTTAAAAGCGATTTTGGCGCAGGCTGGGCTTAGCTTTGAAAACGCGGTAAAAACGACGATTTTTCTAGCTAACATCGAGGATTTTACGGCAGTAAATGAAATTTACGCTAAATTTTTTAGCGAGCCGTATCCGGCTAGAAGTACGATCGCCGTTAAAACGCTGCCAAAAGGCGGCCTAGTCGAGATCGAGCTCATTGCGGCGACGAAGTAAAATTTAAAATCAAGGAAAAAAATGAAAAAGATTATATTTGCGCTCGCAGTCGTTTTGATCGCAGTTTTTGGAGTCGCGTTTTACGGCTCGTCTAAGGCTAAGGAGTCCTACGATAGGGGCGTGGCGAGGCTAACTAGCGAGACACTCAAGCTTGGATTTTTTAATATAAAAGCAAACGCGGTAGAAAACGACTACGACAAAGGGCTGTTTAGCTCGTGCGCAGTGCTAAAACTCGAGCTCACCGACGGCAACGATCCGATCAAATTTGAAGCCAAAACGACGCTAAAACACGGATTTGCCGAGCTGTTTAGCGGCTTTAAGGCTCATAGCGACGTCAAAGCGCTAACGCCCGAAGCCGCGCTATATCTAAAGAAAATTTTCGGCACGGACGAGTTTTCGGGTATCGATGCGCTGATAAAATTTGATAAAACCCGCGACGTGACCTTAAATTTGGCCGATATCAAAACAAATGAAGATGACTCTAACTTCGTAATCTCAAAGCCTTTTGCGAAGGCACAAATCAAAGAAAATAAGATAAAATCCCTAGAAATCGGCGTCGGTAAAATCGGCGGCGGCGATACGGACGGCGTGGATAAGGTTGATATAGAAAACGCCTCCGCGCTCATCGAGCTTAACGACTTTAAGAGCTTTGACGATCTCATCTCGTTTATAAACATACAAACTGCCTATGAAAATATAGCTAAAATCGGGGTGAAGGCCGATAAAATGAGCTTTAACAGCGCTAAGGGTTATGATTTTCCAAAATCGGTCGGCATTACGGGTATGTCGTTTCTAGCACAGATAAAGCAAAATGCAGACGCAAATCTTCTTGATACGATTACCGACGCTAGTTTGGGCGCGCTTGACGTGGATGGCAAAAAGGTGCTCACGCAGCTAAATTTGAGCCTAAACGAGAAAAACGTAAACAAAGAAGCGATGGCGATGTACGTGAGCGATCCTAAAGAGGCGACCCTTTATAAGATTTTGATGAGTAAAAACTACGTGATGGAGGTTAAAAATTTTAGCTTTAAAAACCCAAACGGCAAGGAGCTTAAAATTAACGCCGTAGCCGATGCGTCGGACCTTGGCGCGGAAAGCAAAACGCTGCATGACGACGTAGATATCCAAACGGCGCTAAAAGCGGTCAAATTTGACGGCGAGATAAAGGTGCAAGCCGCGTCTATAACGGAGTTTTTAAGCGCGTATAAGGGGCTAATGGCCGATAGCGACTTTAACCAGATGATGGATGGCATCAAGCCTTTTGAGGAGCGCGTAAATTCGCTTTTTGCCAAAGAGGGCGAGTATATGAGCGCGAAATTTAAGCATGATGTCGGTAGCGATGATCTGCTCGTAAACGATAAAATTTCGCTCAAAGAATTTATAATGAGCCTGATGGCGAATTAAATTTGCTTTATTTTTAGCGGACGATAGCGCTAAATTTACTGCTTCGTCCGCTAAATGAATTTTGTTTTTGCCTATATATTAAGGTAAATTACTGCAAAATAAAATTTGATAGAACCACCAACAAAAAATCTCTAAAATTTTTTACACCCCTCCTTTCCTTCAGCTTCTTTTAAGCATATTGCTTGTATAATTCGAGCTCACGAATTGAGAAACCACCTTTAACTTTCATGTTAATAAAGCCTTTTCTTTTAATATCGTAAGTTTTAATTTTGAGTTAAATAAACAATTCTCTAATTTTTGAGAGTTTTTGAAACTAGCTCTTAAATTATGTTTTTTAAATTAACACTGTTAAACTAATTAGTCAATCTTTGAAATCTAAACAAGTGATCGATTGAGCCAATCTTTTATCAGGCTTTCCCTGGAAAGTAGATAAGAGATAAAACTAATTAATAAAATTAAAGTTTTTTGATTAAAAACTTCATAATAAAATCCTAATATCTTTATGATTTAGGTAATTTAATATGGAGAGTTTGATCCTGGCTCAGAGTGAACGCTGGCGGCGTGCCTAATA
>NZ_CALKTQ010000226.1 GCF_937997465.1 uncultured Campylobacter sp.
TTTAACACGTCCTCGCCGCTTGCTTCGATATAGCCGTAGCCCGTATTTGCCTCCGTGGGCTTGATACCAAACGTCACCAAAAACCCCTGTTTTGCAAGCTCGCGCGCGCGCAAGACGCTGTTTTTATACGCCGTCTCATTTCTAATTAGATGATCGCTCGGCGTTACGAAAACGATCTCCTCGACCTTTAAGCTCAAACACGCAAGCGCGATCGCAGGAGCCGTGTTTCTGCCGACGGGCTCGAGAAGAAATTTTACGCCGCGCGCGCCCAAGGCCTCAAGCTGATCGAGCGCCAAAAAATACTGCTGCTCGTTCGAGACGACGAGCGTGCTCTCGCATAGCGGAGAGTTTCGCTCGTAGCTCATCATAAAAAGCGAGCGGTCGTCAAAGAGGCGCACGAACTGCTTGGGCATAAGCGTGCGGCTGATGGGCCACAGCCTCGTGCCGCTGCCGCCGCTTAGGATTATATTAGTCATTTAGGCCATCCTTAAATTCATCATATTTTTTCTCGACGTAGCTTTTGATCTCAGCCTCAAAGCGCGCGCGCGAAAATTTTAAAGAATTTTCTCTGATTTTTACAGGCTCAAATTTATCATAATTTTGCTCAAATTTAGCTACGGCGGCGAGCAGTCCCCTTGCATTTTGCTCCATAAAATACAGTCCGCTCTCGCCATCGCGCACCGTCTCGCGGGCGCCGCCACGCCCGAAGCAGATCACCGGCGTACCGCATGCCTGCGCCTCCACCGGCGTAATGCCGAAGTCCTCCTCAGCGGCAAAAACAAACGCCTTTGCCCGCCCCATTAGATCCGTCATCGTTTCATCGCTAGCAAAGCCCAGAAGCTCAACATTTTTACCCGCTTTTGACTTGATTTTTGCCATATCGGGCCCGTCGCCGATGACTAACAGTTTTTTATCCGTCTGCGAAAACGCCTCTACGATGAGATCGATCTTTTTATACGGGACCATGCGCGAGGCGGTGAGGTAAAATTCCTCTTTGGTTTCGCGCAGCGTAAATTTATCCACGTCCACGGGCGGATAGATGACGTCGCTGGGCTTGCCGTATGTTTTTTTGATACGGCGCGCGATGTAGCGGCTGTTTGCGACGTAGTGATCCACGCGGTTTGCGGTGCTCGCGTCCCAAAGCCTAATTTTATGTAAAAAATACTTTGCCAGCACGCCCTTTAGACCGCGATCCAGCCCGCTTTCGCGCAAGTACTGATGATACAGATCCCATGCGTAGCGGATCGGCGTGTGCACATATGCGATGTGAAGCTGATTTGAGTGCGTCAGCACCCCCTTTGCGACAGCATGTGAGCTAGATAGCACGACGTCATAGCCACTTAGATCAAACTGCTCGATCGCGAGCGGAAATAGTGGCAAGTAGTTGCGGTATTTGTCCTTTGCAAAGGGCAGCTTCTGGATAAAGCTCGTGTGAGCGTGCTTGCCTTTTAAAATTTTATCTCGATCGGCACCCTTTAAAAAGTCGATGAGGCTGTAAATTTCAAAATCATCCCAGATATTAGTAAAACTCTCAACGCATTTTTCTGCACCCGCATAGGTGCTAAACCAGTCGTGGATAAGGGCTTTTTTCATTGCGACTCCCTAGTTGATCTATTTTCAAATATCTGCTCGTAAATCTTTTCCACTTTACGAATCATAACGCCGATATCAAATTTATCTTTAAAATTTAGCAACGCTTCGGCTTGCATTTTACCGTATATTTTCTCATCGTTTAATAAAATTTCTATATCTCGGCACGCCTGCTGTGCGTCCTCAAACAAAAATCCGCTTTTGCCGTTTTCTACGACTTCGTTATTTCCCACGACGTTTGTCGCCACTATCGGGATACCGAGCGACTGCGCCTCTATGAGCGCATAAGGTAGCCCCTCCCACCTGGAAGTAGACAGATAGACATCCGTAGCGGATAGATACGCGGGCACTTCGTCGGTAAAGCCCGTAAAGATTATATTTGCGCCGTCTTTTTGCGCCATAGATTCAAATTTTGCCCTATCGTTGCCGTCCCCGAGCCACAAAAAAACGATGTTTGAATTATCTTTAAAATTTTTGGCTATCTCGTACGCCAAACTCATATTTTTTTGATATTCAAATCTTGAAATAATGGTAACTACCTTTTTGCCTGACAGATCAAATTTTATCTTGGCATTATCGTCTTTTAAAAGAGCTTTTATGCCGTTATATACGACCTCGCTCTTGCTTTTTTTAAATAATTTAAGCTTTAAACAAACGCTATTTTCGCTATTTGAGACATTTATAAATTTATCGGTAAATAGTGCTAAAAATCGCTCTAAAAAAATATATGCATTTCTTTTCAAAAAACCGTATTCTCCGATATGAACGCCGTGTAAAGTGTGGACTATTTTTAGCCTTGGATTTAAAATTTTAAGTATCCGCGAATAGATGCCAGCACCCTTACCGTGAGAATGAATTATTTTTACATCTTTATCTTTTATGAATTTATTCAGT
>NZ_CALKTQ010000227.1 GCF_937997465.1 uncultured Campylobacter sp.
TAAAATCCAAAAGACCGCCATGCCAACGCATAAAATAATAACCGCCCAAATATATTCCATCTTATTTCCTTGCCTATTTTTTCCGAAGCTTAATTTGTTTTTCGTTTATTATAACACAAACTTACGGCTTTTCGGAAAGGCCGTGATTTAAGAGAAAATTCGCTAAAATTTATGAAAGTTTAAAAAGGATGGAAAATGGATGAGAAAAAGAGTGTTTTTATCAACCGCGAGCTTAGCTGGCTACGCTTTAACTCGCGCGTTTTGGCTCAGTGCGAAAAGGTGTTGCCGCCGCTTGAAAAGCTAAAATTTATCGCGATTTATATGACTAATTTGGATGAATTTTACATGATCCGCATCGCGGGGCTTAAGCAGCTTTTTGCCGCTGGAGTCGCAGCTAGCGGTAGCGACGGCATGAGTCCACTCGAACAGCTAAGAGAGATCAGAAAATACATAAAAGACGAGCTTGCACTCGTGGAAAAGCACTATAAAGACGCGCTAAAAGAGCTCGCGCAAAACGGGCTTTTTATCAAAAATTACGACGAAATTTCACCCGAACTTCGCGCCAAATGCGACGAGTATTTTTTCTCAAACATCTTGCCTGTCATCGTGCCTATCGCAGTTGACGCCACGCATCCGTATCCGCATCTAAACAACCTTAGCTTTAGCCTAGCTGTCAAGCTTGCCGACGCAGATAGTCCAGAGATCATAAAATTTGGCATGATACGTATCTCGCGCGTTTTGCCGAGGTTTTATCAGGCGGCCGATAATGTCTACGTGCCGATAGAAACGATCGTACACCGCCACGCAGAGGAGATTTTCCCGGGTTACAAGCTGCTTAGCTCGGCGGCGTTTAGGGTTACCAGGAACGCCGACATCGTCATCGAGGAAGAAGAGGCGGATGACTTTATGATGATCCTCGAGCAGGGGCTCAAGCTACGCCGAAAAGGCGCCTTTGTGCGCATGCAGATACAAAAGGACGCCGATGCCGAGATAGTCGAGTTTCTAAACTCGCACATGAAGATTTTTTATAAGGATATATACGAGTACACCGTTCCGCTCACGTTAAATTCGCTCTGGCAAATCGTGGGAAATAAAGAATTCTCCCACCTCTGCCTGCCGCCGTATGCGCCAAAGACCCTGCCGCCTTTTAGCAGCCACCTATCGATGTTTGACGTCATCGACAAAGAGGACGTGCTGGTCGTGCATCCCTACGAGAGCTTTGATCCCGTCGTGCAGTTTATCAGGGAGGCGAGCAAAGACCCGCGCGTGATCTCGATCCGCATGACGCTCTACCGCGTCGATAAAAACTCGCCTATCATCCAGGCTCTCATCGACGCCGCAAACGACGGCAAGCAAGTAACCGTAATGGTCGAGCTGAAGGCGAGATTTGATGAGGAAAATAACCTGCACTGGGCAAAGGCCCTAGAAGACGCCGGCGCGCACGTGATATACGGCATCACGGGCTTTAAGGTGCACGCAAAAGTGAGCCAAGTCATCCGTCAAGAGGGCGGCAAGCTTAAATTTTACATGCATTTATCCACGGGCAATTATAACGGCGGCTCGGCGAAAATTTACACCGACGTGAGT
>NZ_CALKTQ010000228.1 GCF_937997465.1 uncultured Campylobacter sp.
GTAGCTTTTCCCTCAAACAGCTCCGGTTTTTTGCGCAAAAACTCGGCGATCTGCAAAAATGCGGGCTTTACAGCCTCGTCCGGCATCGGATGATTAAAATACGCCGCATAAGCGCCTCCTAGTAGCGCCACGATGCCAGTCGCCACGTTTTCTTTGGGTATGCCGTATAGCTGCTCTACGCTGCTGTTTAGCTTATCTATGCCCTCTACTAGCAAGCGCCGCCCCTCGTCTTGTTGCGCGGCGGGGAAAAGCTGCGCTATCTGCTCTATACCGTCCATATCTAAAAAATGATCTCCGGCTCGTACCAGCGCGCCCGTATAGAGTATATCGGTCTTAATGTCTTTGGCATAGGCGGAATCATCGGGCGGATTTAGATTTTTTCTTGCTTGATTCATAGCGCGGTTATAGGCATCCTGCCGCAACCACTGCTCGTTAAAATCAATCGTAAAAAACGCCTGCGCGCTGCTAAAACACATCACTGCTCCAAGCGCTGCCGCGCCGACTCGAATCTTGCCTAAAATTTTCATAAAACGCCTCCTAATACAAATTCATGCGACGTCGCCGCATTGCCCGCATTATACCTAAAATAACGCGGCTACGATCTTTTTTATTCTGATTGCCTTTATGCCGCCGCGCAGATGGAGGCTAAAGGCGTGCAAATTTATCATCCAAGAGATTTTGCGCAAACGCACGGTAGGTAGTAAAATTTCGCGCTTTAGCTCAAATTTGATCCCGCTAGCAGTCTAAATTTACCGCCTGCTCCGCCCGCAAAATCGGCGTTAAAATTTAATCCCTCGCACGACCTGCGCGCCAAGACCCGTTTGCATATGCCGCAAAAACATCGCGTGATAAAAGTCCCCCTCGTGCCCCGGCGCGTCGTAGGTGGCGACGAGGCTTGCCGGCACTAGGACTTTGCGCCTGATGTTTGCCTCGTTTGCGCTAAGCTTTAGGTGCGAGACTAGCTGATAGACGCATAGATCTGTGCAGTCGCCTAGCACCACAAAAGTGTCTATGTGCGGATTTTGCGCGATAAACGCGTTAAATTCGGCGCAGTAAGCCGCGCTCAGGGAGTTTTTGCGAAAGATTTTTAGCTCGTCAAAAAACGGCAGCTTGCGTAGCTGCGGTATCGTATTCGCGCCCTCGGTGCCTTTGATCGCGTGCGGCGGAAATGCGTCAAATTCCGCGCAGTTTGCCTCGTGGCTATCCTCGAGCAGCACGAGATTTCTCGCACCCGCCGCGTAAGCCGCGCTAAAAGTCTGCGCTATACCGTCCGCGATCGCGCCCACTCGAGGGCTAGCTAGCGGTCCCATGCTGCAAAATCCCTCTATCATATCCACGCTGATAAATGCGGTGCTTGCCGCGTCGCCTGCTAAAAGTTCGCTAAATTTAATCTCCTTTAGCTCCTCAAACCACTTCGCCAAATCCTCTAAGATTTTCGCGTCAAATTTCATTTTCTCTCCTTGTTTTGATTGTTTTTTGTTCGTTGTTCGGCTTGCCGAAGCCAAACCTTCCGCCGCCCTAAATTTCGCGTTCAAATTTAAACTCCGTCCAAAGCGTCAAATTTCATCAAATTTACCGCCTGGCCGCGCGTCTTTGCGGGTAAATTTACGCAAAAGCTCTTTGGCTCAAGCTCGATCTCGATACTGCCGCCGTGAGCTTGGACGATCTGCAGGCACAGGTGCAGCCCAAGGCCGTTGCCTTTTAGTTTGCTCGTTTTAAACGGCTCAAAGACCATGGCTTGGTTTTTGATCGGCACGCCGCTATCGGTCACGGCAAATTTATGCTCGCCCTCGCGCTGCTCGTAGTCCACGCGCACCCAGCCGTCATCATCCTCGTTTTCCTCGACCGCATCGATAGCGTTAAACAGCATGTTTTGAAACACCATCGCGAGTAGATCGCGGTCGCCCACATAGGGCAGGTCGGGGAAATTTAGGCTAAATTTGATCTCCTTGCCGTATGTGTAGCACTCTATGGCCGCCTCGCACTCGCTTTTTAGCTCGGCTAGGTTAAACTCGCGCGCGTTTATCGTTAGGCCTTTTGTGAAAAGCAAAGTGGCCTTGATGATGCGCTCGACGCGCCAGATCGCCTTTTGCATCTGCTCGACTACGGGGCGATCGTGGTCGCCCGCTTTTTTTATCAGCGTGGAGGCCAGCAGCGAGATCGAGCCCACGGGATTGCGTATCTCGTGGGCTAGGTGGGCGGCGACCTGACCCATCGAGGCTAGGCGCTCGGTGCGCTTTTCGGTCGTTATGTCGGTTGCGGAGATGATTTTTTTGCCCTCTTTTTGGGCGATTTTGATGAGGTAGATTTGCCCTGCGGCGCTTATCTCGCCCTCATTTTGCGGGATAAATTTTAAAATTTGACCCAGTTTTAGGGCTTCTGAGTTTTGTAAAAATATCTCGCCCGCCTCGTCCAAAACCCAGATCGCGTTTGGCAAAATTTCCACGATATCTTTGATAAATCCTTGCAGATTCGCATACGACGCGGTTAGGTTTTTGTACTCGCGCTCTATCAGGTAGGTCTGCTCGATCAGGCTTTTTAGTCCGTCTTGGACACTGGTTTTATCGATCTGGGTCATAAAAGCTCCTCGAAATTTTCTAAATCAAAAAGTAAAATTCGCTCGTTTTTTAGGCGGCGCACTTCGTTGCTAAAGCCGCTTTTGGAAAATAGCGCGACGGCGTCTGGCACGAAGCCTAGTCGCTCGCATTTTTTAAGGAGTAAATTTACCACGTTTTTGCAAATTTTATGCTCTTTAAATTTAGCTTCTCCGACGATGATACGTCCGTCTAGGCTCAAAAATATATCTATCTCGATATTTTTCGCCCACAGACTCCGCACCCGAGCGGGCTCCGTGCCTAGTCTAAACGCCAAAAGCTCGCGGCAAAGCAGCTCAAAGCCAAAGCCCGCGTACGAGTCGAACTCTCGCCTGATGATCTCCATCAGCGCGGCCTTTTCACCGTTTTTTAAAAGGGTTAAATTTGGCTCGATGAAATAAAACCAAAACCTAGTAAAATTGTCGTTAAAGACCACCTTATCCTGCGCCTTGTCGCGCTCGGGCAGCTTTTTGGATTTTTGATATTTGCTTTTTATGCGCGGTTTTTCCAGCGTCTTTTCGATGCTGACTACGCCTGAGTTTATCGCAGCGGCGTAAATTTTTAGGATGAGAGGGCGGGGCAGAAATTTATTTAGAGCGTATTTTTTGCGGTCGTTTTTAGCAAGCTTGCAAAGGGCAAATTTAAGCTCGCTTTCAAAAGGGGCGTCAAAGCTAAATTTGAGCGACAAATCTTCAAATTTATCCAAAATTTCCTTTTCGATCGCCTCGAAAATATCATAATAATTCGCCTCAAATTTTAGTGCGTCAAATACTAAATGAAAGTAAATAAGCTGCAAGATATCAAGGTGCTTAAAGCGCGCGTAGCTTGATTTTAAGGCGTAGATTTTTGCTCCTTTTTAGCCCATTTTAGCACAACTTTGGTTATAATCTCTTTTTTTATAAGGAAAAATTTTGGTTAGCATCGACGAAATCAGGAAAAATATTATTTTAAAAAAAGGCGTGCGCTACTTTGACTACACGGCCTCGGGCCTAGCCTACGCGCCTATCGAGTGCAAGATCGCAAAATACCTAAAAACCTACGCCAACACGCACTCAGAAAGCGCCTCAAACGCGCTAAAAACGCAAAAACGCTACGAAAAAGCAAGGCAGAGCCTAAAAGACGCGCTGGGGCTTGATGAGCGATTCTATCTGATCTCGGCGGGCTGCGGCGCGACGGGAGCTATAAAGAAATTTCAGGAGATCATGGGGCTTTACCTGCCGCCTATGAGCGCAAACCGCCTAGGCGAAGAGGCGGTAAAAGGCGCAAATTTGCCCCTCGTCATCGTCTCGCCCTACGAGCACCACTCAAACGAGATCAGCCTGCGCGAGGGGCTGTGCGAGGTCGTGCGTATACCGCTAAGCAAGAGCGGAGAGATAAATTTCGGCAGGCTCGATCAACTGCTCAAAATCAACTCAAAGCGCGAGATCATCGGCTCTTTTAGCGCGGCCTCAAACGTCACGGGGATAATCAGCGACTACAAAAAAATCTACGTGATGATGAAGCGATACGGTGCGACCGTGGCCTTTGACGCGGCTAGCCTTAGTCCGCACGACAACCTTGACGCGGACTACTTCGACGCGCTATTTCTCTCGCCGCATAAGCTTTTAGGCGGCGTGGGTAGCTGCGGACTGCTCGCGATAAAAAAGGAGCTCGTAAAGTCAGATAAACCAACCTTTGCCGCGGGCGGGACGGTTAGCTACGTGAGCCGCAGTTCGCATTTTTTCGCGCCTAGCGTAGAGCACACCGAGGAGGGTGGCACCCAACACGTGATGGGGCTCATAAGAGCCGCTCTAGCGTATCGGCTACGAAACGAAGTAGGGCTAGACGTCATAAAAAGCCGCGAGGATGAGCTAACAAAGCAGTTTTGCGAGGGGCTGGATAATATCCCCGAGGTCGTGAGCTACTGCCCGCGCGCAGTGCCGAGACTGCCGATTTTCGCGTTTAACGTTAAGGGCGTTTCGCCGTATGATTTCGCCGAGGCGCTGAGCGAGGACTACGGTGTGCAGACTCGTGCTGGGTGTGCGTGTGCCGGTCCGTACGGACACGATCTGCTCGGACTAAAAGACGATCAGAAATTTGATCAAAAGCCAGGCTGGGTTCGCGTGAGTCTGCACTACTCGCATACGCAAAAAGACGTCGCATATCTGCTAAAGGCGATCAAAAAAACTATTAAAAAATTTAAAACCAAAAAGGAAAAGAAATGAATAAAATTTTAGCCGCAGCCCTGTTTGCACTTTGCGCCGTTTGCGCGCAGGCAAAGCCGTTTAGCCCCGAGCAGTACGCAAAGGTACTGCGCGAGTATAACTCCGTCGCGGGCGCGAACAACTACTTTGAAAGCGGTAAATTTAAAGAGGAATTCGAGCTTCGCAAAAAATACTGCGACGAGGGTCTAAGAGACGCGTGCGGCGATCTGGGGCTGCTTTACGTTACGGGTCTAGGTACGCCAAGAGATAGCAAAAGAGCCGGCGAACTGCTCGAGTATGCCGCTAAAAACGACGAATTTAAGGCCATATCGCAGTACTACGAAGCCGCACTTGACATAGCTCGCGCGGCGGAAAAATACCCGGACGATAAGGTCACGCAGCACCTAGGAGCCGAGTTTAAAAACTCGCTGGAGCAGTGCAAAGCCTACAAGGGCGATCGCCACGTGTGCTTCCGCGCGCTGGTGATAAGCGGTATGCTACCAAAGGGTGAGGGCGGCCTGGGGCTATCGCAGGCTGAGTTTGCCAAGACGTGGGAGGACATCGTCGTGAGCGATGTCGAGCGCAACGGCATGGACGACTCGAAGGTAAACTCGCTGGCAAAGGAGCTAGAAGGACTAGCGGCACGCTAAATTTGCGGGCTTTTGCGGCGTAGATTTGCTTTTTTGGCCAGGCGATCCGTCAAATTTAAACGTCCGCGCTTTTTTCTTTTTGCGGGCGGCTTTGCGTCTCATGTAAATTTAGATTACTTGGCTCAAATTTGACGCGCCGGCAATTGCTAGGCTTAAATTTGGGTCGATTTTGGGTAAATTTATCCAGCGGTGCATAATTTGCTTTTGCTCAAATTTGACCGCTTTTTACGGATAAATTTAGCTCTCTCCTGGTGGCATTTTGCGGCTTGCGAGTTTTTGCCTGGCGGGCTTTACAGCTATCTTTACGGCGTAAATTTGCTAAATTTTGCTAGCGTTCGAGCAAATTCGGTCGTCAGGCTTAAAGTCTTTGCTTGCTCTTTTTTGCGCGCAGTCAAATTTACGCGCCCGCGCGGGTTTTTGCCCCGCTCAAATTTGACGTATTTTTGTGTCCAGCTCAAATTTGCGCGGCGTTAATTTTTACGAATTTACAAAAACTTTGGAGAAAATTTAGATGCGAGATTCGTGCGAGTTTCAGGTTTTAGCGGGCGATGTAAAAAACGTGAGATGGAGTGCGGCGACGGATGACTGCGTTTTTGAGATCGCGGGCGCGAAATTTAACGCCAAAATCTCCAAAGAGCGTCTCGTGCCACGCGAAAATGACCGCCTAGCCGTAGCCTATGACGAGCAAAACGAGGTTTGGAATTTTAAAAATTTGACCTCAAACAAGTGACTCAAAAACTACGCTTGGCGCGCGCATTTTATACTATCATGGGCAGCAATCTTTGATATCGTCCCCGGTAAAATTTTAGGCGCGATTTTTTCGATACCTATCATTTATCTAAGCAAGCATTTGTCCGAATTTGTAGGCATGGCAGCCTTGTTTGCCTTTGTTGTTTGCCTGTTTTTATCGCTGCCATTTTTGCACATATACTGGAGCGAAAACAAAAGCTTAAGCGGCATGGTCGAGGCGTATCTAGCTTTGAGAAAATTTTTAAAAGAAGCGGATTTGTAGTCCGTCGTCAAATTCGCCCGCTCAAAAACGCTGCCAAACGCGGCAAATTCGGCGCCTATTTTAAAATTGGCAGGCGAACGAGCGATTAAATTTATATCGCTCAAATTTCGGGCGCGAAAACTTAAAATTTAAAAGGATTTAGCTTGCAAGAAACGAAAAACGACCTAAAACTACTGGGCGGACGTGTAAATTCGCTTGAGTGCGTCTATAAAGACAAAAGCGGATTTGATTATAGCTTTAGCTTAGATGGGCAAATTTTAAACGTTCGCTCGCTGCAAAGTCCGCTCTTGCCGATAAATGACGGCGACGAGATGCTAGCGGTTTGCGATAAAAAGGGGCGGGTTTTGTGGCTAAAAAACCGCTCCCTAAACTCCGCTGCCTGGTACGCCTATGAGCCTAGTCTCTTTTTTGCGGCTTTGTTTTTCGTGCTGTTTTTGTTGTTTGGCGTGGCCGGCGTTTGGGCGATTTTCTCGGGATTTGACGGACGGCAGCCGCTTTTTGGCACCGTGCTGCTAGTTTTTGGTTTCGGCTCTCTTGCCTTTGCTTGGTTTAAATATCACGGCGAGGCGTCTTTGGGCTTGCGCGTTAGGTTGATGCTTGGCGCCACAAAAGAGCCCAAGTCTAGCGGCGAGGTTAGCGGTATGGTGCGCAATCTAAGGATTTTTGAGACGAAAGAGAAAAATTATTTTAACGTCACGGTCGCTGATACGTTTTTGTGGGGTAGCAGCCCCAAAAAGCGCGCTCTGGAGCTAGCAAACGGCGACGAAGCGAGCGTGAAGTATGAAAATTTCAAGGTTTTAGAAATACGAAATCTCAGCAAAAACCTGACGGCGAAAAAATCGCAAGGCTTTTTTGAAAGGGCGCTTTGGTTTAGCGCAGATATCGCGATAAGCCTTTTTTGTCGGGGTTGCTTTGCTCTATGCTGGGACGATGGATTTTTGGTTTTCGCCTTTTGCGGGGATTGCGGGCGTGATAATCTTGCTTGGCGGAGTCTGCTTTAACGTGTTTTATAAAAAAGATTAGCCTTTGGCGCGGCTTGGCAAATTTGGTACGGAAACTTCAAATTTTAGCCTGCTCGCCGTAAATTTGACGCTCAAATTTAGCGTGTCAAATTTGAGCAAGGCAAGCGGACTCGTCAAATTTTAAGCCTTACAAAAACGCTTGCTAATTTTGCCGCGCTCTAAATCGTCTTCGCTTGAAACGTAGTCCACGCCCGGAGTCTCCTCGGCGCCGTAAAATGCGAAAAAGCCGCGGTAGTCGGCGCGAAAATAGTATTAAACGCAAGCTCAAACGGCGTAAGAACCTCGCGCAAGCTAAAATGATAGCGCCCTTGCGGGCAGTAGTCGCTCTTTTTGATGCCTGCGGTCACGGCTAGCGCGACCTTGCGGCCCGCGATACCGTCCGAGCCGCGCCCATAGGCAAAACCGTGCGTCATCACAGCGTCGATCCATGATTTTAAAATCGGAGGGCAGGAGAAGTTATGAAGTGGAAACTGCAAAACGAGGGCGTTATGGGCTCTGATGAGCTCTTGCTCGTGCGCGGCGTCAATGCTTTCGCCCCCGTAAACCTGCGTCAGGTCATGAACGCTAAAGTGCTGCGGCTCTTTGAGTGCCTCTTGCAGCAGGCGTTTGTTTATGACCGAGTTTTGGATGCCTGGGTGGGTTAAGATGATTAGAGTTTTCATTTTTATCCTTTTTAATCGAGCAAATTTTAGCGAACCTGGCTTAAATTTAGGCGGAGCATCGCGCGGGCTAGCGACGCAAATTTGACGCAGTTTTAGCGCATTTTTACAAAAACGCTTGCAAATTTCGCAGATTTTCTTTTATGGATGCTGGGCGGTAGAGCGCTGAGATAACGGCGATGTAGTCTGGATTTAGCGCGGCGATTTGCGCGATATTTGCTGCGTTTATGCCGCCGATCACGCAAACCGGGATACGTAAAATTTCCTTTGCGCGCCTGATCGTTTCAAATTTACAAAGCGGGGCGTTTGGTTTGGTCGGGCTCGCAAACACGGCGCCAAATGCCGCGTAAGAAGCACCCTCGTCCTGCGCCCTTAGCGCCAAATTTAGATCGTCATAGCAGCTAACGCCGATAAAGGCGTCCTCGCCCAGGATCTTGCGAGCGGCCTTTACTCCGCCGTCGTCTTTGCCGATGTGCACGGCGTTTGCACCTATTTTTGCGGCAAATTTGACGTCGTCGTTTACGATAAATCTCGCGCCGTAACGCTCGCAAAGCTCTTTTAGTGCAACAGCTACGCGCTCGTTTTTGGGCTCAAGCTTGGTGCGGTACTGTAAAAACTTCACTCCGCACTCTAGCAGCTCGCGAGCTTGCTCTAGCACGCTACTCTCTGGCGTTAGGACGTCGTCCGTGATAGCGTAAATTTCAGCCATTTTCGCCCGCTGCTTTGTGATTCAGCAGTCGCGCGCCGAAATTTGAGCCGTGGGCGTTTTTGATTGCGTTTGCGACGAAGGCTTTGGCGCGCTTGATTGCCGTTATCTCGTCTGTCCCGCACGCTAGGGCGCAGGCGATAGCCGTGGCGAAGCTGCACCCCGCACCGTGCATGATTGTGGGGCGCTCTAGCGGCTCGCCGAATTTAACGATTTCGCCGCTTTTTTTATAAAGCGTATCCTCGCAAATTTCGCTCGCTCGCGTGCGTTTTAGTACGATGTCGCAGGGCAGATCCGCGCTCAAATTTAACCGCTCGCCGTCAAAATTTAACCCCAAAATTCGCGCTTCGTCTAAATTCGGCGTCGCAATGCGAGCTAGGCTCAAAAGCTCTTTTAGCGCACTTATGGCGCCCTCTTGCAGTAGCTTTACGCCTGATTTCGCCACGCAGACGGGATCTATCACGGCGCTTATGCCCTGGTTTTGTTCCAGCCAGGCTTTGACGCAGGCTATGAGCTGTTCGTTAAAGAGCATGCCGATCTTTACGGCGTCAAATTTTAGCTCGGCGCAGACTGCTTCTAGCTGCGCGTTTAAAAACTCGGGCGTTACGGGCATTACCGCGCTCACGCCGCTCGTGTTTTGCGCAGTTAGAGCCGTGATCGCAGTCGCGCTGTAGCAGCCGTAGGCCTCGCAGGTTTTTATGTCGGCTTGCACGCCGGCACCCCCGACGCTGTCGCTGCCTGCGATGATTAGGATATTTTTTTTAGGATTTTTCATTGTTTTACCTTAAGCGGTTTTTGTTAAATTTATCTTTGGTCGAATTTATTTGTCGCCAAAATCCTTGCCAAACTCGACTCCAAGCTCCCTTAAATTTACGGGGCCGTTTCCTTGCGACTCGATCGGTGGCGGCGCGGTTTGCGGCTGCGTTTGTTTAGGCTGTTCGCTTGCAGGGTTTTGCTCGGTTTGATCGTTTTTGGTGGCGTTATTTTCGGCTTTTTTCGGCTTTTTCTTTGCTTTTTCGTCTTCTAGCTTTTTGCCGGTTAGGCACTCATAAATTTCCGAGTGATTTTTCTTCGCCCAGTCCTCTTTGACTTCGATTTTTTGGTACTCTTTGCTAGTAGGCGAGGCGAGGCCGTTTTTGACCAGGGTTTTGTTTAGGATTCTGCTTTCGTCGCTTACTTCGCACAGCCATCTATCGCCTAGATTTTTTAGCGTGAGCACGTAGTAGTTGCGCTCAGGACGAAATATCTTTTTTATCTCTTTGTCGTAGGATTTGCTGAAATTTTCCAGCTCTTTTTTATCTTTTATGCATTTTGAGCCGTCGTAAAATTTAACGTTTGCAAGCTTGCAAGGGGCGATCACGGCGGCGTTTAGCCTAAATATAAAGGTATCGTAGTCTAAAATTTTTTCTAGAAAAAGGACTTCTTTGACGACTTTTTCGCGTTTGGATTTGGTTGTTTGGGTGATTTGCATGTCGGTAAACTCGGCTACCAAATTTACCGACAGTAAGGCTAAAGCGCAAAATTTAAGCAGAGTAAAAAATGCGCTTTTTTTCATTATTTTAGATCGTATTTTTCTAGCAGTTTGTCGTAG
>NZ_CALKTQ010000229.1 GCF_937997465.1 uncultured Campylobacter sp.
GTGCGCCGTTTCATCTATCGCGCAAGTATTTTCTAAACTACCGCTTGCTGCGCGCCTACGTCAAATTTGGCGGCTCGGTCGTACCTTCGTATTTTCTACTTTACTCGCATTTTAAGCGCGAAAACGTCAAATTTAGCGTGAGCGAGGCGGCGCAAATTTGCGACGAGCTGCGAGACGGCGTGACGCTGCTAAATTTAGCCAAATTTAACGAGCTTTCGGGCGAAAATTTCGCTAGCGTAAGCGAGCTTTGCCGCCGGCCTATCGCGGTATCTCGCGAACTAGAAATCCGCCGTGAGCTGTGCGGAGAATTTAGCCAAAATCCTATAATCGTGCTGGATGAAATTCGCGCCGGCAGATACGAAATCTACGCCAAAGACGAGCTTTATAACGATAGCCGCGAGGTTTTGGTAATGCAAATTTGAGCTAAATTTAGCGCGCGCGAGATAAAAAACGGGTGCGAAAATTTAGCGGCTAAATTTTGCCCCGACCAAATCAATAATCTTTTTCTTAGCAAAATTTGGCTAAAATCGGCTTTAAATTTTACTCACAAGGTTTAAAGTGATCGACATCGTTGAAATCCAAAAAATACTCCCGCACAGATATCCTTTTCTGCTAATCGACCGAGTGACCGAGCTCGAGCCCGCCAAACACATCGTCGCGTATAAAAACGTAACTATCGGCGAGCCCGTATTTCAGGGGCACTTCCCGGGCCACCCGATATATCCGGGCGTCATGATCATCGAGGGCATGGCGCAAGCTGGCGGCGTGCTAGCGTTTAAGAGCATGAGCGACGAGCATCAAGCAAATATCGAAAATAAAGTCGTTTATTTTATGAGCATCGACGGAGCGAAATTTCGCCATCCGATACGCCCCGGCGACAGGCTCGAGTATCGCCTCGAAGTGCTAAAGCACAAGGGCAATATCTGGGTGCTAAAAGGCGAAGCCTACGTGGACGGCACATTAGCGTGCGAGGCAGAGCTAAAAGCCATGATCGTAGATAAATAAGCGAGCCAAAATGAGAAATATCCATCCGCAAGCCGTCGTCGAGGACGGCGCGAAGATCGGCGAGGACGTAACGATCGAGGCCTACGCCTACGTCAGCAAGGACGCGGTACTAGGCGACGGCGTACTCGTAAAACAAGGTGCTAGGATCGTAGGCGATACGCATATCGGCGATGGCGGTAAAATTTACAGCTACGCCATCGTGGGCGACATCCCGCAGGACGTGAGCTACCGCGCCGAGGAAAACACGGGCGTTCGTATCGGCAAAAACGCAACTATCCGCGAGTTTTGCACGATAAACTCCGGCACGCACAAAGGCGACGGGATCACGCGTATCGGCGATAACGCATTTATCATGGCCTACTGCCATGTTGCGCACGACTGCGCCATAGGAAATAGCGTCATCCTAGCAAACAACGCGACTCTTGCCGGTCACGTGGAGCTTGGAGACTACAGCGTCGTTGGCGGTATGACGCCGATACATCAGTTCGTGAGAGTCGGCGAGAGCTGCATGATCGCAGGCGCTAGTGCACTATCTCAAGACGTAGTGCCGTTTTGCCTAGCTGAAGGCAACCGAGCCTACATCAGAAGCTTAAATTTAGTCGGTATCAGGCGAAGGTTTGATAAAGACACGGTTGAAGAGATAAACAGAGCGTATAAATTTTTATTTAGAAAAAGCGGGGATCTAAAAGCCGCGGCTAGCGAGCTTTTAGCGGGCGCGCAGATAGAACAGGTGCGAAAAATGTGTGAATTTATACTAAGCACCAAGCGCGGTATCCCATTAGCAAAAGGAAGAGAATAATGGCGAGAAAATGTAATTTTTGCGGCGAAGTAGAGTCTGCCGAGAGGAGACTGCTGGCCGATATAGACGGAACTGCGTTTATATGCGAGCACTGCATCACTGCCGCTTACAAGGTGC
Organism: uncultured Campylobacter sp.; assembly: GCF_937997465.1. GTDB lineage: Bacteria > Campylobacterota > Campylobacteria > Campylobacterales > Campylobacteraceae > Campylobacter_A. The sequence continues at coordinate 1,922 of NZ_CALKTQ010000229.1, forward strand.
TTTACGGCGAGGAGAGCCGCGAGCAAGAAAAAGAAGAGCGAACTAGAGACTATCAAAATTTGACGCCAAAAGAGCTAAAGGCGGTGCTAGATAACTACGTCATCGGTCAAGATAAAGCCAAAAAGGTCTTTAGCGTCGGCGTTTATAATCACTACAAAAGAATTTTTAGAAAAGGCGAGATCGAAGACGATACGGAGATCTCAAAATCAAATATCTTGCTCGTCGGCCCTACCGGTAGCGGCAAGACACTGATGGCGCAGACTCTGGCTAAATTTCTAGACGTACCTATCGCTATCTGCGATGCGACTAGTCTAACGGAAGCCGGCTACGTCGGCGAAGATGTGGAAAATATCCTAACTCGCCTTTTACAAGCCGCGGACGGTGACGTAAAGCGCGCCGAGCAGGGCATAGTTTTCGTCGATGAGATCGATAAGATCGCCAGAATGAGCGAAAACCGCTCGATCACGCGCGACGTGAGCGGAGAGGGCGTGCAGCAGGCGCTTTTAAAAATCATCGAGGGCAGTCTCGTAAATATCCCTCCAAAAGGCGGCAGAAAGCACCCTAATCAGGAATTTATCCAGATAGATACCTCAAATATTCTATTCGTCTGCGGCGGTGCGTTTGACGGCCTGGCCGACATCATCGAGCGCAGGATCGGTAAAAACGTGCTGGGATTTGGTCAAGATAAACGTTCTAAAGACGATAGGGAAAATTTGCTAGACGCGCTTGAGAGCGACGATTTGGTGCATTTTGGACTCATTCCCGAGCTCATAGGCAGGCTTCACGTGGTCGCTACGTTAAATAAAATCACCGAAGACGATATGGTGCGAATTTTAACCGAGCCTAAAAACGCGATCTTGAAGCAATACCAAAAGCTTTTTGCGATAGATAGGGCAAATTTGAAATTTGACGATGAAGCTCTAAAAGAGATCGCGAGGCTAGCCATCGAACGAAAAACGGGAGCTAGAGGGCTACGAAGCATAATGGAAGAGGTAATGACTGATATAATGTACGAACTGCCGGAGCTTGCGGGCTACGACGTGGTGATCACCAAAGAGGTCGTAAACGGCAAAGAAAAGCCGATTTTCGTAAAAAACAATAAAATAAGCGCATAAGGATACAGATGATTTTAGACCAACTAATAGGATTTTTTTCAAGCGATATGGGTATCGATCTAGGCACGGCAAATACGCTAGTTCTAGTAAAAGATAAAGGTATCATCATAAACGAACCGTCGGTCGTCGCGGTACAACGCGAAAAATACGGCAAGCAAAAAATATTAGCCGTCGGCCACGAAGCAAAAGAGATGGTGGGTAAAACTCCCGGCGATATCGAGGCGATCCGTCCGATGAGAGACGGCGTTATCGCGGATTTTGACATGACGGAAAAGATGATCCGCTATTTCATCGAAAAGACCCACCGCAGAAAGAGCTTCCTGCGCCCTCGTATCATCATCTCCGTGCCTTACGGCCTAACTCAAGTCGAGCGTAAAGCCGTGCGTGAAAGCGCGCTAAGCGCCGGGGCTAGAGAGGTATTTTTGATCGAGGAGCCTATGGCTGCTGCTATCGGGGCAAATTTGCCCGTGCGCGAACCGCAAGGAAACCTAGTCGTCGATATCGGCGGCGGTACGACCGAGATCGGCGTAGTGTCTCTAGGTGGTCTGGTCATCAGCAAATCTATCCGCACCGCGGGCGATAAAATCGATATGAGTATCGTAAACTACATAAAAGAAAAATACAACCTCCTAATCGGCGAGCGCGCGGGCGAGGATATCAAAATTTCCGTCGGCTCAGCGATTCAGCTGCCTGAGGAGCTTAGCATCGTAGTAAAAGGTCGCGACCAAATCAGCGGCCTACTAAGCCGCGTGGAGCTAACGAGCGAAGATGTGCGCGAGGCTATGCGCGAACCGCTAAAAGAGATCGCAGACGCCCTAAAAACCGTGCTTGAGATGATGCCACCTGATCTTGCCGGCGATATCGTGGAAAACGGTATCGTACTAACCGGAGGCGGCGCGCTGATCCGCGGACTTGATAAGTACTTAAGCGATATCGTAAAACTTCCGGTTTTCGTTGCTGACGATCCGTTGCTAGCCGTGGCCAGAGGCACCGGCAAGGCTCTTGAGGAGATTAAATTTTTACAACAACTCGTAAATGAAGAGTAAAATTTTATTCGTCGCTCTTATCGGCGCGCTGGTATTTTTTTCGCTTGATAGAGGCGCGCTGATCTCCGGCTATGTAGTGAATTTAAACAACCGCGTAGTAGCCGCCTACGACGACGCGGTCAAATTTGTAAAAGACGGCGTAAATGAGCACTTTAGGCAGCGCGAGGAGATAAAGCAGCTTCGCGCTCAAAACGCCGAACTAGAAAAATCGGCGGCTTTGCTCTCAAGCTTTGCAAAGGAGCTAAATGAAATTTTGGTCGATAAAAACTCGACCGTCTACGAGCCTAGAGTGCAGCTCGTACGCGCCCTTAGCTACGTAAATATCAGCGACTACGACAAGGTCTGGCTGGATAAATTTAGCGGCTACGACGAGTCTAAAATTTACGGACTGATTTGCCAAGGCAAGAGCGCGGGTATCGTCGTGAGCAAGGACGGAAATCCAATGGCCTTGCTGCAAAACGATCCAAAAAGTATATTTGCCGTATCAATCGGCGAGGAAAAAATCCCGGGCATAGCGCACGGGAGCAAAGACGGAATAACGGTGAAATTTATCCCCCAGTGGCTCAGTCCAAAAGAGGGCGATGAGGTCGTCACGAGCGGGCTTGACGGGATATTTTTGAGCGGGATTTCAGTGGGCAGGGTCACGGGCGTGATCCAGGAGAGCCTATATAAAAGCGCGGCCGTAAAGCCCTACGTAAACATAACCATCCCCTCGTATCTATACGTCGTAACAAAGGAAAAATAATGCCAAAAAGAACCGATATTAGCACCATTTTACTCATCGGCAGCGGCCCTATCGTCATAGGCCAAGCGTGCGAATTTGACTACAGCGGCACGCAAGCTGCAAAGACGCTAAAGCAGCTGGGCTACCGCGTCGTACTCATTAACTCAAACCCGGCCACCATCATGACCGATCCTGATTTCGCCGACGCGACCTACGTCGAGCCGATAACCAAAGAGAGCATCAAGCGCATCATAGATAAAGAAAAGGTCGACGCCATACTGCCTACGATGGGCGGCCAGGTCGCGCTAAACGTCGCTATGCAGCTATACGAAGCGAACATGTTTGGCGGCGTCAAATTTCTAGGCGCAAACCCGCAAGCTATCAAAAAAGGCGAGGATAGGCAGGAGTTTAAAAAGGCGATGCAAAAGATTGGCATGGATCTGCCGCAAAGCCGGTACGCCTACGACATGGACGAGGCGCTAGCCGCAGCAGCGAATATCGGCTTTCCGCTCATTATTCGCGCTAGCTATACCCTAGGCGGCGCAGGCAGCGGCGTAGCGTATAATATCGACGAATTTAAAGAGCTAGCCCAAACCGGCCTAGACGCCAGCCCGATACATGAAATTTTGGTCGAGGAGAGCTTGCTAGGCTGGAAAGAATACGAGATGGAGGTCATCCGCGACCGCAACGACAACTGCATCATCGTCTGCTCTATCGAAAATTTTGATCCCATGGGCGTGCATACTGGCGATAGCATCACGGTTGCGCCCGCTCTTACGCTAACTGATAAAGAGTATCAGGCGATGCGCGACGCGAGTTTTAAAATTTTACGCGAGATCGGCGTGGATACGGGCGGTAGCAACGTGCAATTTGCCATAAACCCAAAAACCGGCCGCATGATCGTGATCGAGATGAACCCGCGCGTGAGCCGTAGCTCGGCGCTAGCAAGCAAGGCTACTGGCTACCCGATCGCCAAGGTCGCGACGCTACTAGCCGTTGGCTTTAGTCTGGATGAGATCAAAAACGACATCACGGGCACGCCTGCTAGTTTTGAGCCCGTTATAGACTACATCGTGACCAAGATCCCGCGCTTTACGTTTGAGAAATTCCCGGGCGCGAACCCATATCTAGGCACCGCGATGAAGAGCGTGGGCGAGGTGATGGCGATCGGCAGGACGTTTAAGGAAAGCATCCAAAAGGCGCTTTGCTCGATGGAAAAGGACTACTATGGATTTAACTTCGTAAATTTGGAGAAAAACGCGCTAATTTACGGCCTTAGAAACGCGAATGAAAGCCGCATTTTATACGTCGCGCAGGCGTTTCGCGATGGGCTTAGTGTGGCCGAAGTGCACGAGATGAGCAAGATTGACCCGTGGTTTTTGGATCAAATTTGGCAGATAGTTAAATTTGAAGATCGCATCGATATGGACATCCTAAACGACGAGCCGCTGCTAAGAGAGGCCAAAACGATGGGCTTTTCGGACAAGATGATCGCGCACCTGATAAATTTAAAAGACAATCTCGACCTTGGCCAAAACGACATATATTTTGCGCGCGAGAAAATGGGTATAAACCTCGAATACAACGAGGTTGATACCTGCGCGGGCGAGTTTAAGGCGCTCACGCCATATCTTTACTCGACGACGAATGTCACGAAGCTACCGTGCCTTTCGTCAAATTGTGCGGAGTCAAATTTGAGCTCAAATTCGGCGCAAAAAGAGAAAAAAGTGATGATCATCGGCGGCGGCCCAAACCGCATAGGCCAGGGCATCGAGTTTGACTACTGCTGCGTGCACGCCAGCTATGCGCTACGCGACATGGGCGTCAAAACCATAATGTACAACTGCAACCCAGAAACCGTCAGCACCGACTACGATACGAGCGATATTTTGTACTTTGAGCCGATTGATTTCGAGCACGTTAGAGCCGTGATCGAGCATGAGAACCCAGACGGCGTGATAGTGCATTTTGGCGGTCAAACTCCGCTAAAATTCGCCAAACGCCTAAGCATAGCGGGCGCAAAAATCATCGGCACCAGCGCACGCACGATCGACGTTGCCGAGGACCGCAAAAAATTTAGCGAATTTATCTCTAAAATCGGTGTCAAACAGCCGCGAAACGACACCGCTACGAGCGAAAAAGAGGCGTTAGAAAAGGCTGCCGCTATCGGCTATCCGGTGCTCGTGCGCCCTAGCTACGTGCTAGGCGGCCGTGCGATGAGGCGGGTGCATAGCGATGAGGAGCTACGCCTATATATGAGCGAGGCGGTCAAGGTCAGCAACCACTCGCCCGTGCTAATCGATAAATTTTTACAAGACGCCGTGGAGCTCGACGTGGACGCGATCAGCGACGGCAAGGACGTCTATATCGGCGCCGTGATGCAGCACATCGAGGAGGCGGGCATCCACAGCGGCGACAGCGCGTGCATACTGCCTCCGCTAAATTTGACCGCGCAGATGATCGAAAAGGTAGAAAACCAAACCCGCGACATCGCGCTAAATTTGGGCGTCGTGGGGCTCATGAACATCCAGTTTGCCATCTACGAGAACGAGCTTTTCATGATCGAGGTAAATCCGCGCGCCAGCCGCACAGTGCCGTTTGTTAGCAAGGCGACGGGCGTGCCTATGGCAAAGGTCGCCACGCGCGTGATGTGGCAGGGAGATTTGCGCGAGGCGCTTAAATTTTACGACAACTACGGCGCGGTTTACGAGGAGCGCGGCATACTCAAGCCTCGCGTGAAAAATCACGTCTGCGTAAAAGAAGCCGTATTTCCGTTTAACAAGCTCCCGGGTGCGGATCTAATCCTGGGGCCTGAGATGAAAAGCACGGGCGAGGTTATGGGCATATCAAGTGATTTTGCAAAGAGCTTTGCAAAAAGCCAGATCGCCGCGAGCAACTCGCTTCCTACTAGCGGCCTAGTCTTTTTGACTCTAGCTGACGCGGATAAAAAATACGCCGCAAATTTGGCGCGCGAGCTAATAAGCCTCGGCTTTAAAATCATCGCCACGGGCGGAACGTATAAAATTTTAGAGGGCGCAGGCGTAGAGAGCGAGTTTGTCTATAAGATCAGCGAAGGACGCCCAAACGTCGAGGACAAGCTCAAAAACGGCGACATCGCGCTTGTCATCAACACCAGCGATAGCAAGTCAAACAGCGAGGACGGCAAGAAAATCAGACAAAACATCATGCGATTTAAGATTCCGTATTTCACGACGATGTCAGCGGCTCTAGCGGCGGCTAAATCGTTAAAAAGCGTGCAAGACGGCAGCGCGCTGGAAGTAAAAAGCTTGCAGGAGTATCTTGGATGACGCAAAAGCAATGCGTGATAGAGGCTTTAGCTAAGCTCGGCGGTATGGCTACTTTCTCGCAACTTTACGCTAAGACCGATACTAGCAAATGGGGGACGAAAACTCCGTTTGCTAGTATAAGAGGTATAGTGCAAACTAATAAAGAATTTTATAAAATTAGACCCGGGCTTTGGGGGCTTAAGGATTTCGAGGCGCAAAATACGGCCAAAACCGGCGATGGTAAAAGCGGAATAAATCCGAGTTTTACTCACGCATATTATCAAGGCATTATCGTCGAGATTGGGAATCTAAGGAATTTTCAGACATATGTACCGGCGCAAGATAAAAACAAGCTTTATCTTAATAAAAAATTAACCGAATTAACGACTTTAAAAGAAATTTATAACTTCAGCTATGAAAACATCGTAAATAAAGCAAAAAACGTCGATGCAATATGGTTTAATCGTAGAAATTTGCCCGATGCGTTTTATGAGGTAGAACACAGTACCGACTTTAAAAACTCTCTAAATAAATTTTACGAACTTCAAGACTTTAGCGCCAAAATGTTTATAGTAACCGATTTGCAAAGAAAAAAGCAATTTGACGGCGTTTTAAAAGATAGCATTTATGAAAGTATAAGCAAAAAGGTAAAGTTTGCTTGCTATGAAGATATCATAAAGCAATACGAAAAAGAGAGCGAAATCGGTAAAATTCCTATGGGAATTTAATGAAAGAATTTGAAGTAGAGATCGTCGAAACTTCGGCGAAGAGAGTCGTTATTAAAGCGAAAAATAAAGAAGAAGCGTGTAAGATCGCCAGAGCGGCTTACGAAAATAGCGAGATTGTTTTAGGTGCGGAGGACTTCGTTTGTGCGGATTTTAAAACGATGACCTGGGACGAGCCGAAAACTAAATTATAGGGATTTTATGGAACCGAATTTAACGAATTTTAGCGACTTTTTACGCTCGCTTAGAAAGACGAACGCGAGCCTTGGCTACTTTACCGACTTTAACAAATGCGGCGAAAATCTAAAAGCCGTTTCTATCAAGCTTCATACGCTTGATTTTTTACTCGGTTCAAAAGATTTGAAAACCGATATTTTCACTCTTTTTAAGCAAAGTAAAGAGTGCTTTGATACGCTAAATTTGCTCATAGCCGTTCGAGATAAAAATACGGATGTGGTCGCGACAAGCGGCGAATTAACAAAGCTGAAAGCGTATTTTGAAAGCCCCGATAAAATTTACGAGTTTTGTAAAGAAACCGGACTGGATAAAATTTTTATGGATGCAAAGATAAAAAATTTACACGATTACGTATTTGGCGTAGAAGTCGGACTCGATACGAACGCGCGGAAAAATCGAGGCGGCGTAAATTTCTCTAGAACGGTTTCAGAGTATTTTAAGAGTGAAAATATCGGCTTTCAAACTGAAGTT
>NZ_CALKTQ010000230.1 GCF_937997465.1 uncultured Campylobacter sp.
CATCGCCGCAAGCGCTTCTAGCTTGGCGTAGCCGAAGTTAAATTTAGCATCGGGCGCAGCCTGGGATTTACGGATGGCGAAGAAATTTAGCGCGGAAACTAGCAGGTCAAGCATCGAATCGATCGCCGAGCTAAGCACCGCCACCGAACCGCCGATCAAACCCGCGGCAAATTTAACCGCAGCTAGCGCAAATGCCGTCGTGCCCGCGACTATCACGGCTCTGCGACCTAAAATTTCATTTTGCCTTTTTATGTCGGCATTATTTAATTGCATTCAGATTTCGCTTTCGGCTTCGCTCACGCTTCTTGCGCCTAAAAATCTATTCTGTGAGGAACAATGTAGCGAGCCGTTTTGACGCACGAAAACGAGCGAATCCACGCCGATTATCTTGTGATCAGGCAGCTCTCGCGCTAGTCGCTCAAGCACGATTTTATCGTTATCGTCGCCGTATGTCGGAACGATAATGGCGCCGTTTATAAAGATAAAATTCGCATACGTGCAGCCAAGCCTCTTGCCGCCGTAAAATTTGGCCTTCGGAAGCGGCAGCGGCACGAGCTTAAAGCCCGTGCTTTCAAGCTCTTTTTTCATCTCGGCAAGCTCCTCGAAATGCTCGTCATTTGGATCGTCGCATGAGGCGTATGCGATAGTATCAGGAGCGATGAAGCGCACCAGAGTATCGACGTGACTGTCGGTGTCGTCGCCCTTTATAAATCCGTTTTTAAGCCACACTACGCGCTCAAGACCAAAAAGCTCCCTAAGCCGCGCCTCGATCTGCTCTTTGCTCAGATGGGCGTTGCGGTTGTCGTTTAGTAGGCACTTTTGCGTCGTTAGTAGCGTGCCGCGCCCGTTAAAATCGATACTGCCGCCCTCAAGCACGAGATCGATACTTCGCAAATCGCTTTTAAAACGCCTAGCTAGCTCCAAATTTACGGCATTATCCTTCGAGCTTTCAAATTTGCCGCCCCAAGCGTTAAATTTGAAATCATAGCTGACGATTTTCGCGCCGTCCTCTACATCTATCATGCCGTAGTCGCGTATCCACGTATCATCGGTGTCGATTTTTACGAACTCTACGTTATCAAATTTAGCAAATCGCTCCGCAAAAATCCTCTCATCGGGGCAGACCAAAACGACCTTTTGAAACGGCGCGATAGCTGTCACAAGACTCTCGTAAGCATCTAAAATTTCGCCCAGGTACGGCTTCCAGTCGGTGTTTTCGTGCGGAAGCGATAAAAATATCAGCTCTTGTTTTTCCCACTCTGCAAACGCTCTCAAATTCGTCCTTTATTTAAATAATTTCTATCAAAATTTAGGAGTTATGATACCTTTTGCAAGCTTAAATTTTAAAATAAATCATACAAAATTAGTTTTAAATTTAGTTTGCTTTCGCTACAATCTCGCGAAATTATCAAAAAGAAGCTAAAAAATTTATGGATTTTGAGTTTATAAAAGAATTTACGCCGATGTTCGTAAAAGCGGGCATTTTCACAGTCAAGCTCTCGCTTTACGGCATCTTGCTCTCGCTTGTTATCGGCATATTTTGCACGCTGGTTAAATTTTACAAGGTCAAATTCCTAACGCCCGTCGTAAACGGCTACATCGAGGTTTCTAGAAACACGCCGCTGCTTATACAGCTTTTTTTCCTCTACTACGGACTTAGCAAATTCGGGCTAAATTTGAGCGCTTTTACCTGCGCGGTCGCGGGACTTGCGTTTCTAGGCGGCAGCTATATGGCTGAGAGTTTTAGACTCGGATTTGAATCGGTAAAAAAGACGCAGATAGAGGCCGCGCTTAGCGTCGCTCTCACGCAGGGGCAAATTTTACGCTACGTTATCTTGCCTCAGGCCTTTAGCGTTTCGATCCCCTCTATCGCGGCTAACGTCATCTTTCTCATCAAAGAAACCTCGGTTATCAGCATCATCGCCCTACCCGACCTGGTCTATGCGACCAAGGATATCATCGGGCTTTACTACATGACCGACGAGGCGCTTTTTATGCTCGTCGTTAGCTATTTGATTATCATTTTGCCGATATCTTTGGTGTTATTTTGGTTAGAAAAAAGGATGAGAGTTGGACGGAGTTAGTATTTTATTCGACCCACTGGTCTTAAAGCGGCTGATTTTCGAGGGGCTGTGGATGAGCGTACAGATTTCAGCCATCTCGATCGCCATCTCTCTTGTTTTGGGCACGTTTTTGGGCGTGGCTATGAGCTCGAAAAACAAATTTATCTTTTTTGTGCTAAAAATTGGCCTCGAAATCGTTCGCATAATGCCTCAAATCGTCTGGCTATTTTTGTTTTACTACGGCGCAAGCAAGGCTTTTGGGATAGATATATCCAAATTTAACGCCTCACTCATCGTATTTAGCTTATGGGGTGTGTTTGAGATGATGGATATCGTGCGCGGCGCTATCGTCTCGATACCGCGACATCAGTTTGAGAGCGCAGCGGCCCTGGCGCTTAGCAAGACTCAAATTTATCTTTACGTCGTGATCCCGCTAGCCACGCGTCGCCTAGTGCCTGCGGGCGTAAATTTGCTAAGCCGTATCATCAAAACCACCCCGATCGTCGCCCTCATCGGCGTACCCGACTTGCTAAAAGTCGGACAGCAAACGATCGAGGCGGCGAGCCTAACCGCCAACCCGACCGTGCCGTTTTGGATATACGGCTTTATATTTTTATTATATTTTCTCATCTGCTATCCTATCTCAAAACTATCCAAGATACTTGAAAACAGATGGGCATAAGGAATCAAATGAGCGAAATTTTAAAACTCTCAAATTTAAGCAAATCTTACGGCGACTTGCAGGTGCTAAAAGGCATCGACCTTAGCGTCAAAAACGGCGAAGTGGTCGTGATCCTGGGGCCGTCAGGATGCGGCAAAAGCACAACTTTGCGCTGCATAAACGGCCTTGAGCCCTTTGATGGCGGGCAGATAGAAATAGCTGGCGAAAAGATCGACAAAGACTACAAAGACTGGATAAAAATCCGACAAAAAGTGGGCATGGTTTTTCAAAACTACGAGCTGTTTGACCATATGAACGTCATTGAAAACATCGTGCTAGGCCCGGTAAAAGCGCAAAAAAGAAGCCACGAAGAGGTCGAAAAAGAAGCCGAGGCGTGGCTGGAAAAAGTAGGCCTAAAACACAAAAAATACGCCTATCCAAAGGAGCTTAGCGGCGGACAAAAGCAACGTATCGCCATCGTGCGCGCGCTTTGCATGAGGCCAGAGATCATGCTGTTTGACGAGATAACGGCCTCGCTAGACCCCGAGATCGTGCGCGAGGTGCTAGACGTCGTCATAAACCTCGCAAAAGACGGCATGACGATGCTAATCGTAACGCACGAGATGGGCTT
>NZ_CALKTQ010000231.1 GCF_937997465.1 uncultured Campylobacter sp.
TTCTTTCATGCGTCTTGCTTAAACCAAAATCGTTTTTGGCAGGAAATTTAAAGTCGCATATTGAACTAAAAATTTTGCAATCTTTTAGTTTATTTGAGCCGAGCGCAAATTTAAACTCGGCTCAAATTTAAATTTATTTACGATTTTTTATTGTATCTAGCCACTTGCAGCCGTCTTGATCGCCTTCATCGCAAGCCTTCTTAGCGATTCCCTCAATTCTTTTGCAAGTTGCAGTATCACCCAGCTTGCATGCTTTGTATCCATATTCCATCGCTTTGTTATTATCTGCTCTTACGAGGTCTAAAGCATAGAGGCACGTATATGCAAGCCCGTACTCGCAACCTTTGTCAAAAAAATACAACTTTTTTTCCGGATCGTTAGTATATTTTACGGCCTCGTAGCATCCTTGCGCATATCCGTATTCACAAGCTTTTTCGTAAAAATACAGCTGATTTTTCGGATCGTAGTTGTAGGAGCTTGCTATCTGGAAGCAAGCTTCGCCGTCATTTTTTTCTTCACAAGCAGATTTTTGTTTTTCTGAAGCTTCTTTTTTCTCGGTGATACTTGCAATCCGGTTGCAGGCGCTTGTATTTCCAAATTCGCAAGCTTTGTTATAAAAAAACAGCTTTTTTCCAGATCGTTTCTGTAATAAGTATCTGCCAGCTGAATACAATCATAATTGTTCTTTTGTTCGGTACAAAAAAACTCTAGCCTCTTGCTCATGCCGCCTATCTTGTCGCACGCTGGGCCTTTTGGATTGTGTTTGCAAGCCATGGTATAAAGCTCTGTGGCTTTTTTATCGTCTTTCATGCTGTATTTATCGCTTTCATAGAGCGCGGCTAGATTGGCGCAGCCTTCTTTATATTGATCGTAGCAAAGTTTTTCTAAAATTTTCTTGCCCTTTTTGATGTCTTGTTTTTATGCCTACGCCATCCGTATAGAAGTGGCTCAGGATAGCGCACATATCATATATATCTCTATCGCACAATCCTTCATATAGATTAAACGATTTTTTATAATCCTTCTCTATACCCTGACCGTAATAATACATATAGGCAAGATGTATGCAGGAGGTATTGTCTTTTCCGTCATCTTTTTGCGTACTTAAACGACTTCTCGTAGTCTTTTTGTTTGTGTGCGATGTAGGCTAGCTTGCCGCAACTTTTAGAATCTTTTGCCTTGCAAGCCGCATCGCGTTTTTCCTCAAGCTCTTTTGGATATCCCTTTTCGCAGCATAGCTGGACCTTGTTTTTTGAATAATCGCAACACTTTTTGTAGTACTCCGTGACCATTTCCGAATTGCAAGGCATGTCTGGGTCCGTATTGTCATAATGCTTCGCGAGTCGTTCGCAAGACAACCAACTTTTCTCTTTCAGGCAACCCTCTTTATCGTAGGCGACGGTCTCTACGGTTTTACCGGCCGATCTTAGTTTGCTCTGCGATTACAGTACTGCTTTCCGCATGAGCGGATATTGCAAGCAATGCAACAAAAAAGATGAAAACTAGTTTCTTCATAGCGATCTACTTGTATAAAATTTATTTATCTATTATTATACTGATCTTATTAACCCATTAAGTATTATAGCCTATTATCTTAATTTTAGCAATATATTTTATTTTTTAAGTATTGTTTTAAATTTGGCATTCAAACCCTATATCTAAAACATTTTGTTGAATTTTTATTATAAAATTGGTAGTGTTTTTATAATAAAAATAACCATGTCATTTAATAGTATTTGTGGTGTTCTTGTGAGTCTAGGAGATAAAATCTATTGTATTTGTCGGGCGTGATCTATAGTTTGGTGCTAAAGTTTTTAACTTTTGGAGCGCGATGAATGAAGCGGTTTTAAAATCAGTAAAAAGTGATAGGATAACCTATCACTTTTACGTTTTAATTAAAAATTATAGTGGAAATTCACCATAAACGATCTCTCATCGCCTAGCCTCGAGCTTGAGCGCCAGTATTTTTTATCAAAGAGATTGTTTATCGCTAGCGTCATTTGTGCATGCTCGGTGAAGCTATATCCAGCACTCACGTCCACTCTAGCAAAGCCCGGCAAGTGTTGTTCTTGGATTCTACCGCCGCTAGTAGAGTAAAAGTAGCGTTTGGAGTAGCCGGTAACGCCGCTTTCTACGTACCATTTGTCTGCGTTTACGTAGCGTAAAAAGACATTGCCCTGCCAGCGCGTGGTTTCGTTTAGATTAAGCCCTTCGTTTAGCGGGTTTGAGTTGTCTTTAGTAACCTTAGCGTTCGTGTAGCCAAGCGAACTGCGCAGGTATAAATTTTCATAAATTTGTCCTAGCACGTTTAGCTCGATACCGCGGCTGCGCTCCTTGCCGCGAACCGCCCAAGTATATGGATCGTTTGTAGGATCTGGCTGATAGCGGATATTTTTATGTTCGATCTGAAATACTGCGATGTTTGAGCTGAATTTATTATCCACCCAAGTGCTTTTTAGTCCGATTTCGTACTGGACGTTGTTTTGCGGTTTTAGATCAAGCTTTGACGTATCTTCGGTGCTGATGCCGATGTTGCCTCTACCGCCGTAGGGCGCAAAGCTCTGCGAATACGAGACGTAAGCGGTGTGATCGGTTGCAAAGTCCCATAAAAAGCCGACCCTCGGACTAAATGAGTCGCCGGTGTAGCTGTTTGTTTGGCCTCTTATATTTCTGGTTTTAAATTTATAAAAATCAAACCTACCGCCAAGCATCAATCTATACGTATCGTCAAGGCTTATTAGGTCCTCGAAAAACACGCCGTGATTGATCGCGCGGTGTTTGTTGTCGGTCGTGAGCGGCACATTTCTGTTTGACGCCCAGCTGCCCCTAGATGCGTACGGGTCGATATCTTGCATATGGGTTCTGCTATACCAGAGCCTTGGATGGCGGGTTTCGACGTTGTTATCGTAACCGACTGCAATGTTGTGCTTAAATCTCTCGAAATTTAGCTCTTTGGTAAGTGTAAAGGCATTTGAGACAGTTTCATTATCAGTCTCTTGCTTTGCGTAGTTTTGTCTTAATTTATTGCCGCTAACGATTGATCCGCCGTAATAGTGGTCGAAATTTTGGCTAGCTTTTCTGTATCCAAAAACCCATTTTAAATTTAACTCTTTTGCTAGCTCGGCATTTAACTCCGTACGGAAAAAATGCAGTCTATCCTCCACGAAGTCGCCCTCGTGAGAAAAACCCTTTTTATAGTCGATACCTAGCTTGTCGTAGACGGCTTTGGTCGGAGTTCTATCGGGTACTCTCCAGGCGTTGTCGTACGTATACTGCGCTTCAAAGCTTACGTCGCCGCTTTGGTTTGTTACGATTACGCTAGGACTTATCATAAAATTTTTATATTTTATGCCTTCACGCCACGATTTACCGCGCTCGCCGTCGGTGGTTAGGCGTACGGCTAGTTGATTATTTACCGCGTGGTTTACGTCTGCGCCAAGCCCCCATCTGCTCCAGCTGCCGTATCTACCCGAGACCTTATAAACGGGGGTAAAATTTGCCTTTTTGCTTACTAAATTTACGACCGCGCCGCCGTCGCTCCTGCCGTATAGGATAGAAGCTGGTCCTTTTAAAATCTCGACGCGCTCGACGTTTGCGGTACTGCGCCTGATCTGGCCCGAGTCTCTCACGCCGTCTCTATATATGTCTCCGCCGTCTACGCTAAAGCCTCTTATTTTTATACTCTCGCCGCGCATGTCGTAGCCCGCGTCGATGCCGGCGTTTCCTTCGAGGATGCTTGAAAGATCATTCGTGCCGTAGTTGCGATTTTTTTGGATATCGATAGTTTCGATGGTTTGAGGCGTTTGCTTGTTGCTAAGTCCGTTTCTGTTTACTTCTGCGCTATCGTAAGCTACGTAGCCTTTTAGGTTATCTTGCTCGGAAATGCCTTCAACTTCGACGCTTGGAAGCATCACCGAGTAGCCGTCCGTCTTTGTGTCTGCGACGACAAAAGTAGCTAAAACAGCGACTGAAGCAAAAATGCTAAGTCTCATTATTCTCCCTTGATTTTAAAATAAAAACAAGAGTATATATCAATAATGCTTAAATAACTATTTGTAAATCATTTTATTATATACTAGCCATTGCGTATAGCGCGTTTTTATCGCTTGAGCAGAGGTTAATTTTTAAAATCTGAAAAAGTGCATTTTAAATTTGTGATCTTAAAACCTAACGGCACTATTTTTATTTTTTAATGCTCGCTATATTTGCGAGAGAACAATGATTCTTTGTTTGCGATTTTTTATAAAAAC
>NZ_CALKTQ010000232.1 GCF_937997465.1 uncultured Campylobacter sp.
TTACTTGATGATAGAAATGCCTCGACGATAGATATAGAGCCGTCTGAGATATTAAGCTACATAAAACACGATATGAAAGATCTCAAGCAAATCTACAAAGACAAATGCGTAGCTCGCAAAGAAATCAATGAAGATGAGATAGCTGGTATAGAGTTAGTATTGGAAAAAGAAAATAGGATGACGAACTGGCTCATAGAGCCGGCACCTAATATCAAAACCTTTCTTGACGACATAATCGGTCTAAGCTTTAACTACGGCGGAATCATAAAAGATAGAAAAACGGGCAAGATACTAGCCGACAATATATACGAAAACGTAAGATACCAAGGAGCGTTAGGCGAAAGCTTTATAAAGGCTTTTGGAAGCGAGTCGAGAGGATATGGGATATCTTGTGATAGCGGTAGGGAGAAGTATTTAGACGTATGTAATCAAAAAATGATAGTTGAGTTCTTTAGAAAGGATAGAAAATGAGAAAGCTTGAGGTAGCTATACGTTAAACACAAGCGCAAATTTGACGCGCCAAACGGTCCGTCAAATTTGCAAATTATACTATCTCCAAAACCGCGGTGAGATCGGCCATGCCTTGCGTGTACATAGCTGACGTAACTAGGGCGTCCGCACCAGCGCTGGCAAATTCCCTGGCGTTTTTTAGATTTATCCCGCCGCTTGCGACTAAGGCCGCATTTGGGGCGATTTTATCTCGCAAGCCTACTGCTTGCTTTACGGCCCCCGGCGTAAATTTATCGCACTGTACGACGTCGGCGCCCGCCTTTAAAAGCGCTCCGCAATCATCTAAATTTTCGCATTCGACGGCGATTTTGCGCTCGGGAGATTTTACTTTGAAGGTTGGAATTTGAGCCAAAAACTCCTCATACGAGTCGTAGGCTTTGATGTGGTTTTTGAAAAATAGCACGCTGTCGCTCAAATTTAGCCTATGTATGCCGCAGCCGCCCTCAAGCACGGCTTTTAGGCAAAATTTCTTGGCAAACGGAAAGCTCTTGCGCGTGGCTAGGATTTCGCATTTTGGATTTACGCTTTTGGCGGCCTCGTTCATCGCTCTTGCGTAGGTGGCGACCTTGCAGGCGTACTCTAGGCAAATTTGCGCTAGTTTCCAGGCTTTGTGCACATTATCGTAGCTACCGCTGATTTTTACGATCGGCTTTTTTGCGGCCGCGACGGCGGAGTTTGGGACGCAAATTTGCGTCTCGCAGTCTAGCAAACGCGCGATGCGAGCGGCGACGTCTACGCAGCTAACCGTCACGTCCTCGCGCGGCAGTATGGTTAAGACGGCGTTTTTGCGGATGCCTTGAAGCGAGGTCGTAAGATCAAAGTAGGGCAGATCCTCACCGATGTAGGCTAAAATTTCGGCGTCATTTATCTTGATCATCGCTTGCTAGCCTTTTTGCCTCGGCGTTTTTCTTATTTGCGTTTACGATCATGTTTCTAAAGATGCCGTTTTCGTAGAGGCCCGCGTGATAGAGCGAAAAACCTATAAACGCGACGCCTGAGGCTACGTGCCACTTTTTAAAGCTGCCTTTGTTTCTGCCTTTAAGCCCGAACGCCGTTAGGCAAACTGTGGCTAGAGTGACGCTCATGCCGATTTTTGCGACTTTTCTGTGTGTTTGTAAATTTAAAAGTTGTCCGTTTATGTTCATTTTTTTCTCCAGCAAGTTGTGTTTGCGATGCCTATGCTCTCAGGGTCAAATTCCGGATTTAGCCCAGCTTTTCTTTGCGATTCGTAGTCTTTTAGGGCTTTTATCATGACTTTTGATAGCATAAAGATCGCCGCGATATTTATCGTAGCCATCGCCGCCATCGTGATATCGGCGATGTTCCAGGCGATAGTTAGGTTCATCTGCGCTCCGACGAATATCATCGCGACCGCCGTTAGCTTAAAGGCTATGGCGATTTTGTGGTTTTTGGTGAGGTATTTGATATTTGCCTGCGCGTAGTAGTAGTTGCCGATCAGCGACGTGATCGCAAAAAGCACCACCGCAAGCGTCGTAAAGTGAAGGCCGATCTCGCCGTAGTACTCGCGCATCGCGGCCTGCACCAATGGAAGTGCGGTGAGCAGTTCGCCGCCGGCACCCGTTTGCTTTGTGATATAGGCCTGCGAGAAAAGCACTATCATGCCCGAAGCCACGCAGATCGTCATATCTATAAAAACCGCCATCGCCTGCACGAGTCCTTGCTTTACCGGATGGCTCGTGTGAGCAGCGGCTGCCGCGTTTGGCGCAGAACCCATGCCAGCTTCGTTTGAAAACAGGCCGCGCTTGATACCGTAGACGATCACGCTACCGGCAAATCCGCCGAATATCGCCTTAAAATCAAAGGCGCTTTTCATGATCATATCAAAGACGGTGGGGAGTTTGTCAAAATTTAAGCAGATCGCGATAAAGGCTAGCAGGATATAGGCAAGTGCCATGAAAGGCACGATATATGAGCTAACCTTGCCGATGACGTGGCTCTTGCTAAAAAACATCACCGCCGCAAATGCCGTTAGGATAATACCGATACCAACCGGCAAGCCGCTATCGCTAAAGCTCGTAGCGCCAGCGCTTTGGTCGTAGTAAATTTGAAAGGCGGAGGTCATGGTGTAGCTTTGTAGGCCGTTAAATCCGTACGCGTACGTGATGATGAGAATGACGGCAAAAAGGCTCGCCATCCACTTGATACCTAGGCCGTTTTTTATGTAGTATGCCGGGCCGCCCTTAAAGCCGAATACGTCTTTGGTCTTGTAAATTTGAGCTAGCGTACTCTCGGCAAATGCCGAAGCCGCGCCCAAAAATGCCATCAAACACATCCAAAATAGCGCGCCCGGGCCGCCCGCTACGATAGCAGCGGAGATGCCCGCGATATTTCCGATGCCCACGCGCGAGGCGGTTGAGATCATAAGCGCTTGAAAGGGCGTAAGGTGGTGCTTGTTGTATTTGTCCTTTTTCTCGACTAAAACCTTGCAAGCCTCGAAAAACATCCTAAACTGCACGAATCTAGTAATATAGCTAAAATAAATACCGGTAAGAACGAGTACGATAACCAAAAAATAGCCGTATAAAAAGTCGTTGGCTAGCGACATCTCGTCGTTCATAAATTTTAAAATTTTATCTATCAACCGTCATTCCTTCAAATTTACTTCGCGCCTATCTTGACGCCTTTCATCGAATTTGCCAGCAGTCCGATCGTCGTGCCGTTGTGCAAAACGGCCGTTGCGATAGGGTTAAAGAGTCCAAACGTCGCGCCTGCTAGGATGAGCGAGTTTATACCGACGGTAGCGTTAAAATTCGTATTTATCAGCCTCATCGTTTTATTTGCGACGTCTTTTGCAACGGCGACTGAGCCGATGTCGTCTTTTAGTAGACTGATGTCGGCGGTGGCTTTTGCTATGTCGGCACCCTTTTGCATACTGATGCCTACGTGCGCCTTGGTGAGGCTTGGCGCGTCGTTGATGCCGTCTCCGACGAAGGCTACTTTTTTGCCTTCGGCTTTTAGCTGCTCGATGATGCCCGCTTTATCGGTAGGTAGGCAGTTCGCATAGACTCTGTCGATGCCTAGTTCGCTTGCTACCTGATCGGCTTTAGACTGCACGTCGCCCGTTAGCATAATGAGCTCTTTTACGCCTAGTTTTCGTAGCTTTGCTAGCGTCTGCGCGGCGTTTTCTCGCATGGTGTCGCGCATGGCGATGACGCCTAAGAGCTCTTTGTCGTAGCCCACGTAAAGCAGCGTGAGCCCGCTATCTACTTCGCTTTTTATGATTTCTTCGTGTTTGCTAAATGAAATTTGCTCGTCGTCCTCTAAAAAATGCCGCGAGCCGATCACGACCTCTTTACCGCCTACGTATGTTTTCACGCCGTGAGCGACGATAAACTCGACCTCGTCGTGGTGGATGTGGTGAAAGCCTATCTCGCGCGCGGCCTTTACGATAGCCTCGGCTACGGGGTGAAAGTAGTGCTCCTCTGCGCTTGCGGTCAAATTTAAGAGCTGAGCCTCGGTAAATTCTTTTTTAAACGAGTGAACCTTGACGACGCTTAGGCTGCCATGCGTTAGCGTGCCCGTTTTATCAAAGACGAAAGTATCGGCGCTCGCTAGCGCTTCGATAGCTTTGGCGCCCTTTATCAGTACGCCGTTGCGGCCGGCTTTTGAGATGCTTGATTTAAATGCTACGGGAGTTGCTAGCTTTAGCGCGCAGGAGTAGTCCGCCTGCAATACGCTGGCTACGCGCGTCATGTCTCGGCTAAGCAGATACGAAACGCCGGCTAGACTTAACGTCACAGGCACTAGCTTATCGGCTAGCTTCGTGGCTTTTAGTCCGACGGCCGATTTTTCGTTTAGCGAGCTTTGGATGTAGGATTTTATCCTAGCAGTCGCACTCTCGGCTGCTATGCTCTCGGCCCAGATTTTTATGCGTCCGTCCTCGACTACCGTTCCGCTCATCACGCGGTCGCCGCGCTCTTTTTTGACGGGTTCTGCTTCGCCCGTCATCGAGACTTGATTTACGCTTGCGGTGCCCTCTACGATGTAGCCGTCGATGCCGATGCTCTCGCCCGCGCCGACAACCACGATGTCGCCCACCTTGACGTCGGCGGTCGCGATTTTTTTGAGGGATTTTTTACCGTGATCATTTATCTCGATCCAGACCTCTTCGATGTTTGGGCGGGCTAGCTCTTTGATGAGGTCGTCGCTGCGGTGCACGGCGCTTTCTTCCATGTATTCGCCGATAGTTAGCATGAGATTTGTGCTATTTGCCGCTAAAAAGTCGCGCCTAGCCAGGCTCACGCCCACCGCAGTGGCTTCGAGCACCTTTGAGGTTATGCCCTCGTTTACGGCTTCGCTTGCGCCTTCTTTTAACAACGGAGCGGCGGCTATCAGGCTAGCCATAGCTTTTACGCCGTTGTTGTTTATAAGAGGCGTGATGGCTAGAGCGGTTGCTGCCTTGTAGATTTCAGCTTTGCTCGGGCTATTTTTATGCTTGCTTAAATTTGCGATCGGCAAATTTTCGATGAACTCTTTGATTTCGTTTAAATTTGACTCAAAGCCGACGATGATGCTCTTTGCTTTTTTATTTACTCTGACGCTTTTTGCGTACCTAAACTCCGAAATTTGAGCCTCCAAACGGCTCTCGTCACAGTCCTCTCCGATGCATTCGCAGACGAAGCGCACGCGGTTTTTAGTCAGGTGCGCGATGCGAACATTATTTTTGGGAGTCAATTTCGGCCTTTACATCTTCAAATCGCTCTTTTAGTTCTTCAAATCCTGCTTGAAGCAAATTTGATCCTTTTGCGATAGCTGAAAATAGCGCTTTTTGCGCGTTTTCGTTTGTTAGCACGTATGCCACGACGCCGCCTATGAGTGCACCTTTTATAAAGCCTGCCGCATTAAAATTTGCCGGGATGAAGTCCTTTAGCGCGTCGTTTATACCGCGATCAAAAGCGCTTGGCGCGCCGGTAGTCTTTACCGTCGTAGTCGTAGTCGTCGTGCTGCCGTCATCGTTTAGCTGATTTACTGTTTGAGTTTGATTGATGTATGGGTTTTTCATTTGCTTTCCTCTAATTTTTTGATTAAATTCTCCGTCGCGATCACGCCTGCGATACCTACGGCTACGGTGACGGCCGCAGCAAAATAGCGTGCAGAGACTAGTTTGTTTGACGCGCTGATGGCGCATGCCGTGACGATACCGCCTTGGATCGCGGTTTTAGTCGTTTTGGCGACTACTTCGGCCTTGCTTGCGCTGCCTTTTTTATAGTTTAGTATGCCTACGCCGCCGGCTGCTATCGCGCCGATTAGCGCGCCGCTTATCATATGATCGACGGGGAGTCTGGTTGTTGATGTTAAATTCATTCTATACCTTTATTATTTCTCTAAATTCGGTTCAAGCGCGTTTGCGATATCTTCGGCTAGGCTTTCGGTTTGCTCGGCTGCTTTTGCCGGAGCTTTTTTGGCTCTTGGAGCGCTTTTTTTCTTAGATTTTGTTTTTTTGGCTTCTTTTTCAGCGGCTACTTCGGCGCTAGTGCGTCTTGTGCGTTTTTTTGTTTCGGTTGCCTCTTCGCTTGTTTTAGCAAATTTTTTCTCGGCGTACTCTTTTGCTTCGCCTATTTTTTTCTCGGCAAATTCTTTTGCGTTTTCGGCAAACTCTTTGCCTTTATCTAGTCCGCTTTCAAGGGTTGATTTGATTTTATCTTTGTTGTTAAAAGCCGCGACGGCTAAACCTCCTAAGATTGCTCCTGCGATAAACGGTAATGCCATTTTTTATCCTTTATGTTGAATTTTATTCTTTATCTTTATTTTTTTCTAAATTTTTACTGAGCATCATGCTAGCTAGTCCGCCAAGCGCCAAACCGCCGAAAAATGAAAAATTCGGATTGTTTAAAAGCGCGATAGCGTCCTCTTTGCTGCCTTGCCCAGAGCCTATGCGCTCTAGCGTTTGACTGATTTGTTTAAAGCTATCCGAATCAAAAGCGTTTAAGATATTGTCGCTCGGATTTTGAGCCGTTTGCGCCTGCTCCTCTTGGCTTGCGTTACCCGCACCTTGAAACTGCGCGGCTAAAATTTGAGCCAGTTTTGCTTTGAGAGCCGGAATGTATTCGTTGTTTGACGTAGCCCAGAGCCTAAAGCAGACGTCTTTAAAGTTTTCATCGCTCAGGCTGTCGGTCAAATTTTCATAAAACGCGTTTAGCTCAAGCTCGTAGTTTAGGGCTTTTATAAAGCAAGCGTCAAGATCCTCGCACGCTAAAGCGCAAAAAACTTGCGGATCGGCGGGGTCTGCGTATGGCTTTAAAAGCTCTAGCCCACTTTGCCTCACCGCTAAAATTTGATCAAAAATTTCATCTTTTTTGCAGACGTTTTCGTAAAATTTAACCCCCTGCGACTCTAGTAAAAATACCGCATTTGCGGCTTGCTTTAGCTCCTCGTTCATCTTGCGCCGCCAGTAGCTTTTTGAGCTAGGTTGTTGATGAGGGCTGAAATTTCGTGTAAATTTTCGCCTTTTAGCAGATCGTCCCACATCTTTTTCGGGAAAACTTCGTGGTCGTACTCTATCGTAGCCGAGCCAATTAGCTTGTTAAATTTGACGTTTTTTATGCCGTCTATTTGCTTTATCGTTTGATCTATTTTTTCTAACGGCAAGCTGTCCGCTTCTTTTTTGATATCGCTGCTGACGCGGACTCTTAGGCGGCCTGCGACGTGGTGGATCGGCGTGAAATACGAAGCTATGCGTAAGACTAACTCCGATGGTATATGTGGCGCTGCGCTCATGTTTCTCCTTTGTTTTTTGGCGTATTATCTATTTGCTACGCTTAAATTTAACTGAAACTTTTTTGCATATCGTTATCAAATCATTTTTGATAAAGAGGCGCAAAATAGGCTATTTATTTTGGCACTTTGGACAAATTCCGTATAAAATCATAGCGTGCCCCTCGAGTTTGAAACCTAAATTTAAACAAATTTGCTCTTGTTTTTCTTCTATATATTTATCGAAAAAACTCTCCGCCGCGCCGCATTTTATGCAGATTAGATGGTCATGATGCGACTTTAAATTTAGCTCGAATTTATTTATCCCGTTCTCTTCAAAACTCAAAACCAGCCCGAAATCCTGCAAAAAATTTAAAAACTGATAGATCGCCGTGAGGCTCACGTTTCGTCTAAATTCGCTTTTGATCTTATTTTGTATTTCGCTCGCACTAAGGTGCTCGTCGCTGGAAAATAAAATTTTTAAAATTTGCTC
>NZ_CALKTQ010000233.1 GCF_937997465.1 uncultured Campylobacter sp.
TTTGCAGCAGGCTGAATGCGATGCTTTGGGTGTTTGTTCAAATGATCGTATGAATGAAATTTATGCAGTTGATGTTGCTTTTCATGAGTCCGGACTAAACTACGGCGGTCTTGATGAGACGGTAGTTAGAGTAGTAAAAAAATGTCTTAGAACCGCCATGTGTATTTATGGATATTTTGGTGTTAAAAAAGCAGAAATTATCTTTGCATCCCCTAAAATAAATAGACAAATTTTAGATGCCTTGCGCCCTTGTTTTGTTGATATAAACAACATAATACAAGAGATGGGATTTGAATTTGACTTTAGAATAATAGCAAATAGCGATTTTTCAAATTTGGTTTTAGAACCTATTTTGGAGATAAGTGGTAATGTGGCTGATACGGCGGAGCTTTTTATGCGTTCTTACCAGATGCTATCCTTGTTTGATAAAAAGAGCCTAAAAGATACAAAAAACGTAGAAAAACAAAAGCCGGAAACGACTATACGCAACTATCAACTTTCTAAAGACTACGTTAATATCAAAAATAATCAAGACGATTACGCCGAGCTAAAAGTAGGACAAATAGCACGAATAATTATGAGGGAAATTTTGGAAAGCGGTAAAGTAGATGCCGACGAGATAAACAGGCTTCAAAGCGAAAGATATAGTAAGGATAGTCTTGGATTAAATTACCCTGCGCTTGTAATCGCTGACAGCGAATATGACGCAGTGCGTTATTATTCTGACCCTATACTGATAAATGGTGTAAAATACAAGCTTTGCTCGCAATGGTTTGAAACGCCCGCAAATGACGACAGGCCATACCTGATCGACTGGATCAAAAAATATAAAGACAAATAAAGGAGAAAAAATGATACTAATAGCAGGGCCTTGCGTCATCGAGAGCGAGCAGCTCGTTTTTGACGTGGCAAAAAGGTTAGTTAAATTTAACGAAGATAAGCGGATAGATTTTTATTTCAAATCAAGCTTTGACAAGGCAAATCGCACGAGTATAAGCTCGTTTCGCGGACCCGGACTTGAAAAAGGGTGCGAAATTTTAGCCAAGATCAAAAAGGAATTCGGTTTTAAAATTTTAACCGATATCCACGAGAGCTACCAGGCTAGGCCCGTGGGCGAGGTTGCGGACGTGCTGCAGATCCCGGCGTTTTTGTGCCGACAAACCGATCTGCTCGTGGCTGCTGCCAAAACAAAAGCGGTGGTAAATATCAAAAAAGGGCAGTTTTTAGCCGCCTCTGCGATGAAGCATTCGGTCAAAAAAGTGCTAGAAACAAGGGGCATTAGTGGCGATGGATACGAGGTCGCTAAACAAAACGGCGTGTGGCTAACGGAGCGAGGCAGCACCTTTGGCTACGGAAATTTAGTCGTAGATATGCGAAATTTGGTACTAATGAGAGAATTTGCACCCGTGATTTTCGACGCGACGCATAGCGTGCAGATGCCGTCGGCTTTGGGTGAGAAAAGCGGCGGGGACGCGAGATTCGTGCCGTATTTGGCGCGAGCTGCGGCGGCTGCGGGCGTGGACGGATTTTTCTACGAGACGCACGTAAATCCTTGCGAGGCGCTTTGTGACGGGCCGAATATGCTAAATTTAGACGAACTAGACGCGAATATCGCTCAAATTTTTAAGATAAAAGACGCTCTAGGCGATGCAAACTAAGGGCTTTTTATGGGTGCTAGGCGGCGCAGTCGCCGAATGCGGCTGGGCGTACGGGCTAAAGCATGCATCAAGCGCGCCGGAGATCGCGCTCACCGCGATGCTCGTTTGCGTTAGCTTTACGTCGTTTATAATCGCTATGAAATACCTGCCCATTAGTATCACATACACCGTGTTTGTGGGGCTTGGGGCGTTTTTTGTGGTGATCGCCGAGATCGTGAGCGAATTTCGCGCGAGCGGTCAGACGCCAGATCTTTTGCGGCTATTTTTCATAGCGACGCTGATCGCGGGCGTGCTGGGGCTAAAAAGGCTAAAGTCTTGACGCACGTTTTAGCTCTTTTGGCGGCCGGGTGTTGCGAGGTCTCGGGCGTATTTTTTCTAACCAAATTTCAAAAAAGCTTCGGCGTGAAAAAGGCGGCGAATTTTTTGATTTTGGTCGCAAATTTCGCCCTTTCGCTTTGGCTTTTGAGCTACGCGATGCAGGCGATGCCGATGTCGGTGGCGTACGCGATCTGGACGGGTATGGGAGCGGTCGGAGCCGTGAGCGTCGGGATAGTGTTTGATAAAGAAAAAATGAGCGCACAAAAGGCGTTTTATCTATCGCTAATAACGCTAAGCGCGGTAATGTTAAAAATAATCTAAGGGGCAAATTTGGAGGTAGTAGAGCAGGTCACGTCGCGAGATAAATCCATCGTAAAAACAGGCCTCATAGGCATAGTGGCAAATGCTATTTTAGCGGCGATCAAAGCAGTTGTGGGCTTTGCAAGTGGCTCGATCGCTATCATTTTAGATGCGGTAAATAACCTAAGCGACGCTCTCTCGTCAGTCATTACCATTGTCGGCATAAAAATAGCCGGGAAAAGCCCTGACAAAGAGCATCCATTTGGTTACGGCAGAGTGGAGTATCTAACGGCTATCGTTATAGGCGTGATCATACTTTATACAGGCGGTACCTCTGTGGTCGAGTCGGCTAAAAAAATCATCTCGCCAAGCACCCCAAACTACGACACTGTCTCGCTTATTTTGATCGCCGTTTTGGTAGTGGTCAAATTTGCGCTTGGGCTTTACACGCAAAGGGTCGGACAAAGCGTAAATTCCGACTCGCTCATAGCAAGCGGAGTGGACGCGAAATTTGACGCTCTCATCTCGCTTGGTACGCTTTTGGCGGCTTTGGTCTTTGTATTTTTTGGCGTTAGCCTTGAGGCGTATCTTGGCGTGATCATATCGCTACTTCTTATCAAGGCGGCACTTGAAATTTTACGTGACGCAATAGATAAAATTTTAGGCGCAAGGATGCCTAGTGGCGATAGCTCGGAAATTTATGAGTGTGTACGCTCGTTTGATGGCGTGCTTGGGGCTTATGACCTTATCTTTAACGACTACGGCCCAGACAAGAAGCTAGGCAGCGTGCATATAGAGGTGGCGCACGATATGAACGCCGCGCAGATAGACGCGCT
>NZ_CALKTQ010000234.1 GCF_937997465.1 uncultured Campylobacter sp.
ATCAGAAACTATTGAAATTGATAAGAGAAAATCCGCTTAAGTTTAATTGAGCCAACACAATTATTAATCACTAGCTTAAGGCAAAGCCACCAAATATAAATATCGGCATCGTTTGGGGATTCGCTGGCTAGTCCATGGCATATTTTATTTCTGTAGTTTAGTCCCATCGGCTCCGTTAGCAAAAATTTTAGCTCTTCCGTCAAATCTCTCCCAAGTAATTCATATATTTTTGGTTCTTGCAAAAGTGAGTTTATATTTTTCCGATTCCACGCCGTTTTCATTGATAGTTGTCGTAGGGATTTTTTCTTGTCGCATCAAAATTCTTGTCAAATGTTCTATTTGAGGTATCATTAAATAACTTGAAACCAAAAAGTCTCTATCAAAACCGTAATATAAACCCTGTATCCAGATATCTATCCTATCAGCCGTAACCACACTAGAAATTTTTGCAAATATCATAAATGCAGCACACAAACACTCTATACTCCTCTAATTTTTGCCAAAATGCAGGCATTATCGCCGCTATTATTTTTGGTATATAGATTGCCCGTGCTACTCATGCGAGCTCTTTTGTGTTTAAATAAATTAGCATTTAACAAATATGTTGACCAAATTTGAACCCAACGCAATTATATATTATTCTTACTCTTTGCGTATATTGGTATGTCGAATCACTCCACCATCGCAAATTTGACTAGTCTCGGCTGAGCTATTCGCTCGTAGTCTTTCGTATTTAAAATGATAGAATGATCTAGCAAGCCTGCATTAAAGGCAAGCTCGGCATAGCGCGTAAGCAGGCTATGATCAGCGATCAGCTCCAGCTCCTCATGAAAGCTAAACGGCGGAACGCTACCAAAGACGCAGTCGGTTAGCCGCATGACCTCGTCAGGACTCGCTAGGCTTGCCCTAGTGCCGCCCAGCACCTGTGCGATGAGCTGCAAATCAGCCTTGTAGTCCGCTGGCAGTACGGCTAAAACATATCGCTTTGCGCCCCCGCCCTTTACGACGCAAACGAGCGCTTTTGCCCCCTGCCCTAGCTCCGTGCCGCGCACTACGGCAACCTCGGCCGATGTTTTTGCGCTAGCGTGAGATACGGTGCGAAAGTCCGCATTTTGCGAGCTTAGTAGCTCTTTTAGCTTCTCAAAAATTTGCTCAGACATCGTTGTTCCTTTATTTAAGATTTAGTTTAAATTATACAGCAAATTTTAAAACCGCCCTGCTCTTTTTTGGAAATTTAACAAGCTAAATGCATCTAAATTTGACCACATCTTGAGCCGCTTAAATTTAAATATTTTTGGCTATCATTTCGTAAATTTGCCTTAAAATAAACGTAAAGAAAAAGAGCAAATTTACAAAGGAAAAATCATGCAGATCGACAAAATCCAAATCGAAGCGGGTTGGAAAGAAGCGCTAAAAGAGGAGTTTTTGAGCGAAAATTTCGCTCGCGTAAAGGAAAATTTCTTGCGCGCAAAGGCTGCCGGCGAAGTATATCCGCCAAACGCGCTGATATTTAACGCCTTTAATCTCACGCCGTTTAACGCCGTCAAGGTCGTGATCCTGGGCCAAGACCCATACCACGGCCCGGGGCAGGCGATGGGGCTAAGCTTCGCTGTACCGCACGGCGTCAAAATCCCGCCGAGCCTCGCCAACATCTACAAAGAAATCCGCGACGATCTGGGCATAACTGAGCCAAACTCAGGTGATCTGAGCTACTGGGCGAAGCAGGGCGTGCTGCTGCTAAATGCGACGCTAAGCGTTAGTGCAGGGCAGGCTAACTCGCACTCAAATTTCGGCTGGCAGGAGTTTACGGACGCTGCGATCAGGAAGCTTAGCGATTGCGCCCAGAACGTCGTTTTCATGCTATGGGGCAACCCGGCTAAGGCCAAAATCCCTCTCATCGACGCTAACAAACACCTTGTACTAACGGCAGCGCATCCAAGCCCGTTAGCGCGCGGCGCGTTTTTTGGTTGCAGGCACTTTTCAAAGGCGAATTTGTATCTCGCCGAACACGGCAAAGCGCCGATAGATTGGGATTTAAACAACGCTAGTTAGTGTGCTTTTATGCGGCTGCGACAAAACGAGCTTTTATGATTTGGCTAAAGCGAGTTTGCAAAATTTAGTAAGCATACAATTTTAATTGTGCCAGGCTACATTAAATTTGCATTCAAAAGCTTGCCAGACTAGGTTTGGCGGGTTTCAAATTTGATTGTAGAGCTTTTGGCTCTACTCGGCAAAAGAGACTCAAATTTCTCTATAAAATACGCCTACTTTTGCGCCTTTTCCGCTCTCATCTCATCTAACATGGATTTTATCTTGGCCGATTCGCGCTCACAAAATTTCTCGTCGCCGCTTTGTATGATTAGCGCTGCTTGGCCCTCCTGAGCTTTTTGCAGCTCGCTAAATTTGAGCTCAAAGAGCCTAAAGGCCTGCGGATCGTCTTTTAGCTGCTTAGATTTTATTTCATAAAGCTCGTTTAGGTAAATTTTGCTTTGATTCACGTACTCCTCGCATGCGTTTTGAGCGCCTAAAGCCAGTGTACCCAGAGCGTAAAATATCAATATTTTTCTCATCGCCGTCCTTTAAATTTGCGAAATTATACACTTTTTTAGGTTTTAAATTTTATAATTTTCAAAAATTTAAAGGTGGAAAATGAGACGAAAAGATAGAGAACTAACCGCGCAAGAAGGGCTTGCGATCATCGATGCGTGCGAATACGGCACGATCTCTTGCGTCGATGAGGCGGGCGAGATCTTTAGCGTGCCGATCTCGGTCGTGCGCGAGGGCGAGAGCGTGTTTTTGCACGGCGCGCCTGCAGGCTCTAAGGCAAAGCTACTAAAAGATGGCAAGAGCGTGACGCTAGTTTGCGTGAGCTACGCGCGGGTACCGGTTCTAACAGACGAGCAGCTAGATGCGATCAAGGACGACGGTAAGGCGCTTGGCGCGAAAGTTTTTACGACCGAATACAAATCCGCCGTCGCCATGACCAAGGCTTACGCCGTGACGGACGAGGCGGCGAGGCTGCACGCGCTGCGGCTACTTAGCAAAAAATACACGCCAAACTACATGCGTACCTTCGACGTCGCGGCAGCTCACGGGCTAAAAGCGATGAATATATACGAGCTAAAGATCGCGAGCGTAACGGCAAAGGCAAAGATTATTCGGAATTAAATTTTCGCTTTGGGGTGGCAAATTTGATAAATATATAAAATTTGGATAGTAACTAAGAATTTGAAAAAACAAAAAATCCCTCCAAGCGGAGGGATAAAAATTATTTAGGTAGCGTAGCTATAACTTGCTTCATTTGTTCAAGGGCAGGTTTGCAAGCGGCCTCTTGTGAGTCTTGCGGAAGCTGAGCGAACTGGGCTTTTTGATCTTCGTAAGTAGATTTCATAGCCGCCATTTGCGGGTTGTCTTTAGTTTTTTCGACGAACTCGTCGACCAGTTTAAAGTACTCTTCGCAAGAAGGCGAAAGCTCAACCGTGGCAGCGGCATTTGCGCTCATTACGCCAAGGGCGGCGATTACTAACAATGACTTTTTCATATATTC
>NZ_CALKTQ010000235.1 GCF_937997465.1 uncultured Campylobacter sp.
TGAGAAAAATTTTAGCCGCCTTTATGCTTTTTGCGGAGTTAAATTTAGCAGCAGGAGAGAAAATGCAAAATTTAAAGATAGTCCTAAAGACTTCTAGCGGCGAAACTACGGCGATCCTAGATGATACGGCGGCAGCAAGAAGCTTTGCCGCACAGCTGCTGCTAACGCTAAATTTAGAGGACTACGGCGGACGCGAAAAGGTAGCTAAGCTGCCAAAACGGCTTGACATAAGCGATACTCCAAGTGGAAGCGACGGTAAAAAAGGCGAGATCTCGTACTTTGCTCCGTGGAATAACCTAGTGATATACTACGACTATCAGCCCTGCTACGATGGCATCGTGCGCTTGGGCGTGATAGATGGCGATGTAGGCTTGGTCGCAAAAGACGGGGAGATCAAGATAGAGCCGGCAAGATAAATCCGCCGTAGCCGCAAAAGCAATAAATAATAAACTTTAATTCCGCTCCTCGCGCCAAACTTTTTTATAGTCGCAGCACTATCCCCGCGGCGGCGGACATAAGCTTAAATTTTGGCATTTATGCGCTTCATGAAAATGGCTTTACGCCGTTTTATCGCAAATGCGAAAATCGGCAATTTATAAATAGCTAAGCGAGGCGGGTTTAGTATATAGACTGATTTTACTGTCTCATCTTTCTGCCAATCAGCGCAAAAACTACTATCACGCCGGCGATCATCAACCCAGCCTTCACGTAAAACGCTCTTCTCTCGCGCACGGCTTCGGGCGAGCTGGTTTTGAGCCGCACCTTGACGCTCATGCCGCCCGCTACGATGCTTAGCGTATCGCCCACCATGCCTTTTAGCTTCACGCTTAGCGTGTTTGTACCGCTTTGCGCGACCGTAGGCGTCATAAAGCCCGAGGCCTTGTAAGAGTAGCGCGTCATGAGGTCGTTGCAGTCTTTGGGGCGGAAAAATATCTCGTAGGTCTTATCCGCATCCACGCCCAGCACGTCGCCGTCGCGCGCGTCAAAATACGGATTTTGCGGAGTTTTGGTTTTAAAGCTCCATTTTATCTGCTTTACCTGAGCGCCCGCGCTTTGGGTGTTTTGATTTCGCGCACCTGCTTGCTCATAGCTAAAAACCGCCTCATACTGCGCGCCAAAGTCAAAAACCTCGCGCGAAAAAACCGCAAACTGCTTGGACGAAAATTTGGAGTTTATGTCGTTGGTGCTCGTGATGACGTGCAAATTTTGGATCTTTTGCCCGTCTTTAAA
The DNA here is from genome assembly GCF_937997465.1 of uncultured Campylobacter sp. Taxonomy (GTDB): domain Bacteria; phylum Campylobacterota; class Campylobacteria; order Campylobacterales; family Campylobacteraceae; genus Campylobacter_A. The sequence goes on from NZ_CALKTQ010000235.1 coordinate 1,231, forward strand.
TATCTCAAAATCTTTAAATTTTACATCGCCAGCGTTTGCGTTAAACTCGATACTAACGGGGTTTGCCGTGATCTTGCACTCGGGAAATGGGTCCGGGATCTCGCCGCTAAAATAGGGCGTCACCGCAGTAGCGTCCGGGAATTTGACGTAGGGCTTCATTGAGCCTGTGAAATTGTCAAATTTGGCATCTTTGATTTTTAGATTTTTATCAGCGCAGACATTTGTATAAAACCGTCCCGCGCCCGTATCGCTAGCACCTTTAGCGCAAAAGCCGTTTAACCGCGAGTTACCCATTTCAAAGACGAAGGCGTTAAATTTGTCCTTGGACGCGAGTGCGTAGCCTACCTCATCGACGCTCAAATTTAAAAACGCAAACCGGTGATAGATCGCCGCAAACAGCCCGTCCACCGCCTCTTTAAAGTCGCTTTTATAGGCGATATTTTCAAGCACTAGAGTTGATTTATAGCCTACGGCTAGGGCTCTATCGGCCGGAGTCGCGCCGCTAAATTTCGCCCGTCCCGCCACTTCGTCGTGCCCCATATATTCGTTTTGGGCACTGTATTCGGCGTGATTTTTAGCGGCCTGGCTTAAAATTTGATTTGGTTTTAGGGCGGAGAGTCCGGAGCCGCGGCGGTACTCGTTTAGATACGCGACCGCGTCCGAATCGGGAACGAAAGAAAACTCGGGCTGCTTGGCGGACTTTAGCGCAGAGTTTTGACCCTGCCCGCCAAAGATATCGCAGCCAGATAAAAAAAAGGCGCAGGCTAAAAGGCCGAATTTAAGCCCGCGTTTTACAGAGTAAAATTTCAATCCTGCGCCCTTTAAATTTAAGCCTTAGGACCGGCTTTTGCGTATTCTACGCCCTCTTTTACGTCCTCGTAGCGTTTAAAATTTGTCTCAAACATGCTCGCTAGTTTATCGCGAGTCGCGACGTATTCGTCCTTGTTTCCCCACGTATTTATCGGATTTAGCAGCTTCGTCTCGACGCCTGCGAGCTCTTTTGGGATCGCTAGATTAAATTTCTCGAAATTTTCAAATTCGCACTTTTTGATACTGCCGTCCAGGATCG
>NZ_CALKTQ010000236.1 GCF_937997465.1 uncultured Campylobacter sp.
GCTTCGATATCCTCACTGCTAGCAGGAAATTCGTACTCATCGACGACTACGCGCACCATCCGACTGAGATCAAAGCCACTTTGCAATCGGTCTTTGAGTACGCCAAGCTACTGGGCATCACAAAGATCACGGTGATATTTCAGCCGCACAGATTTACGCGCCTAAGCGCAAATTTAGAGGCCTTTAAGGAGTGTTTTGAGGGCATAGACGAGCTAGTTATCCTGCCTGTTTACGCAGCGGGCGAGGCGTCCATAGATATAAATTTAAAAGAGGAGTTCAAGCGCTACAACCCAGTGATGACGCAAAAAGTCGCGCGCGAGGGCGAGGGGATAGTCTTTACGGATGAGTTTGGCGTGAAAAACTTGCTCGATGACGGCTTAGTGATCGGCTTTGGCGCGGGCGACATCACATATCAGCTCCGAGGCGACGTATGAGGGTCATAATCGTACTTTTAGGCGTACTTGCCGCGATCGCAATATTTAGCGTGAGTGACGAAAAGCTAAGTAAAAAGGCGAAATTTATCATCACTTTTTCGGTTATTTTTGTCGCGGCGGCGCTGTATTTTTACGAGACCAGGCTAGAAAGCGAGCAGGGCAAAAGGCTGGAACTGGTCGCGCTTTTTAACCAAGGCAAAACCCTAAAATGCGGGAATTTCGACGTAAATAACACTAAATTTAACTATGAGTTTGGTACGTCCTCCTTTGTCGCAAAACGCGCGGCAAAGGAGCTAAACAGCGTCAAGATCGCGCTTGATGGTTGCGAATTTAAAGGCGAATAATTGCGAAATTTTAAAGATAATCAAAATTTGACCCAAGGCGGCGTTTGGGGGGCAAACGGGCACGAAAATAACGTCTCGCGCGAGCAAAGAAACGGCGATATTTCAGACACCGTGGCGCACCGAGAGCAAAAAGAATTTACAAACGCGGAAGGCTTTGAGCGGCTTATAAAAATTTTAGACCTGCAAGGCTATATGGAGCGGTTTAACTCCTTTTTAGCGCGCCCAAAGCCGCTTTTTATGGCGGGCGACAGCAGGCTGCATTATGAGAAAATTTTAGAACTCTCGCAAAAGCAGTTTGATCCGCCCTCGTCCGCTCAAAACCTAGACGATGCGCTCATTCGCCTTAGTAAGCAAGCCACGCTGCACGTGAGCGAGATTTTTGAGTTTGCTAAGATTATTAGCTACTTTACCTACCTAAAAACGCTCAAATTTGAAGGCAAACTAGGCGAGTGGCTCGCTAAAATCGAGATCCCGCAGCCGATGTTAAAGCTCGCAAACTCATTTGACAAAAACGGCGAGCTAAAAGACGAAGTGGACGAGCGCCTAGGCGGTATCAGAGACGCCTTTAGCGCCAAAAGAGCGCAAATAGACGCCGATCTGCGCCGCCTCATCTACTCAAAATCCATCACGCCATACCTTGTCGATACGCAGGTGCACTACATCAGTTCGGTCGAGGCGCTACTCGTGCGAGGCGGCTTTAACCACGTGCTAAAGGGCACGGTCGTAGCTAGAAGCTCGGGCGGATACTTCTACGTCGCGCCCGAAAACATCCAAAAGCTCAAAAAAGAGCAAAGCGAGCTGCTGGATAAAAAAGAAGAAATCGTCTATGAACACTGCAAAATTTTTAGCTCCGCGATGCACAAGGCCTTACCGTTTTTAAAATTTATAAACGGCGCGTTTGACGTATTTGACGCCTACTGCGCGCGAGTTTTTACGGCTAAAAGCGCGGATTTCGAGTTCGTGCTTCCAGGCGGCGGCTCAAATTTAAAGCTGGCAAATTTCGCTCACCCCGCGCTAAAAAATCCAAAAAGTATCAGCATAGACTTTAGCAAAAAGGTGCTGTTAATTACGGGCGTAAACGCGGGCGGTAAATCGATGCTTTTAAAATCGCTGATAGCGGCGGCCTTTCTAGCTAAATATCTGTTGCCGATGCGCATAAACGCGCAAAATTCGCAGATCGGAAATTTTAAAGAATTTGACGCCATCATCGAGGATCCGCAAAACGTGAAAAACGACATCTCGACTTTTGCCGGGCGTATGGTACATTTTTCCAAGCTCTTTACGAAAAAAAACCTGCTCATCGGAGTCGATGAGATTGAGCTGGGAACGGACTTTGAGGAGGCGGCGAGCCTGTATGGCGTGATGATCGAGCGGCTGATGGGACAGGATATCAAGATGATCATCACCACCCACCACAAGCGCCTTGCTATGCTGCTAGCCAAAAACCCCGACGTAGAGCTCGTCGCTGCGCTATACGACGAGGAAAACTCGCGGCCTAAATTTGAGTTTTTAAAAGGTACGATCGGCAAATCATACGCCTTTGAGACTGCAGCTAGATACGGCATCGCGGCAAATTTGGTCGCCCAGGCGAAGAAAATCTACGGCGAAGACAAGGAAAATTTAAACGAAATCATCACAAAGACGTTAAATTTAGAGGTGCAGCTCAAAGAAAAGCTCGAAAGCGCCGAGAAAAAAGAGCAAAAGCTAGACTCGCTAATCGAAAATTTAAAAGAGCAAAAAGAGCGCGCCGAGGCCGAGCAACACGAGGTTATAACGCGGCTAGAGCGGGAATATTTTAAGGCTATAAACGAGGCTAGACGCGCGATAAATTTAGATGATACTAAGGAAAAACAGCGCGCCCTAAACCGCGCAAACGAGGCCAAACGAGCCGTGCAAAAGCCAGAAATCTCCGCCCCGCCCGAGCTAAAGGTCGGCGACCGCGTAAAATACGGCAAGATAAAGGGCGTCGTCGTAAGCCTTAGCAAAAACGACGCCGTGATACAAACCGATAACGTGAGCATGCGCGTACCGATAAATCAGCTAAAAATCAGCGGCGAAACGCCCGCACCGCCTAAAAAATCAGGCATAAATCTAAGCGTGCAAAAGCCGCAAAACGCTAGCGTCACGCTCGATCTGCACGGACTGCGCGCGGACGAGGCGGTGCAAAAGCTGGATAAATTTATCTCAGATAGCCTAGTGATGGGCTTTGACGAGGTGCAGGTGTATCACGGCATCGGCACGGGCAAGCTCGCTTACGCGGTCAAAAATTTCTTGCGCGAACATCCGAGCGTGAAGGAGTTTTTTGATGCGCCGGCGGGGCAGGGGGGATTTGGAGCGCAGATAGTGCGGCTTTAAATTTGCCTTGCTACGGCTTGTCTCGCGAGCGCTTTTTGCGGATTTCGTTAAAATTTGACTCGATAGGCTACATGCCTTATCTTCGTCAAATTTTAACTTCAAAACCCCAAAAATCATCTCAAAATACTTCGCCTTATCTTTTTCTATTCAAATTTGAAGTCAAATTTGCAAATTTAACTTAAAATTTTTACTCACCGAGACCCGCAACCTGAAAATGCAAATTTAATTTTGCGGCGCG
>NZ_CALKTQ010000237.1 GCF_937997465.1 uncultured Campylobacter sp.
CTTTAACAACATCACCGATATAAACGCCGCTTTAGCGCTTGAAAGCAGCTTTGACGCTGCACCTGCGGTCGCTATCGTAAAGCACGCTAACGCTTGCGGCTTTGCCATAAAATCAAATCTACTCGAGAGCTATGTCGAGGCGCTAAAATGCGATCCCGTCTCGGCATACGGCGGCGTCGTGGCGATAAACGGCACGCTAGACCGCGCCTTGGCCGAGAAAATCAACGAAATCTACGTCGAGGTTATCATCGCTGCAAACGTTGACGAGGACGCGCTTGCGGTATTTGAAGCCAAAAAACGTATCAAAATTTTCGCCCAGGGCAATAAATTTTTACAGCGCGCAAACGACAAATACGACTTCAAGCACGTTGACGGCGGCTTTGTCTATCAGCAAAGCGACGAGGTGAAGCCTGGCGAGCTACAAAATATGAAACTGCAAACCGCGCGTGCGGCCAGCGAGGCTGAGCTAAAAGATCTCGAAATCGCGTGGAAGGTTGCGGCACTCACGAAAAGTAACTGTGTCGTTTACGTGAAAAACAGCGCCGTGGTCGCCATCGGCATGGGTATGACGAGCCGCGTGGATGCCGCGCGTGCGGCCGTAGCCAAGGCGCGCGATATGGGGCTTGATTTATGCGGTTGCGCGCTTGCTAGTGAGGCGTTTTTTCCATTCCGCGATAGCATCGATATCGCAAGCGAGGCGGGCGTAAAGGCTGTGATACAGCCTGGCGGTAGTATCCGCGACGACGAGGTCGTGCAGGCGGCAAACGAGCACGGCATGGCGATGTATTTTACGGGCGTGCGCCACTTTTTACACTAAAATTTGATTGTTTGATGGCAAGGCGGCGTAAATTTGACTGCGTCGTTTTGCCGTTCTAAGCTTATTGATTAGCGGCGCGCTTGCTCCGCTTTGCTTAAATTTGACGTGCCTGCTTTTAAATTTGGACTGCGATTTGCTTGCGCTTTGGAGATTAAATTTAATTGAAAGCAGTCTATGAAGCAAATTTTGATTTTCTTGGTATTTTTGGCGGGGCTTTATGCGGCTAATATCTACGTAAACGGCGAAAAGGTCGGCGGCAGCGATCAAAACGCTACCTATAACGGCGAGAGCAAAAACGAAATCCTAAAACAAGAGGGCAAAAAACAGCTCTGTAAAAAAGGCTACAAGCAGTACTGCTAGGCGGTGCTTTATGTTTTAATTGGTGGTCAAATTTACGCCTCCAAATTTTATCTCATCTCAGATTTCACATCATCAACGCTCGGGTTTTGCCACTCAAATTTGACTCC
>NZ_CALKTQ010000238.1 GCF_937997465.1 uncultured Campylobacter sp.
CAACCACTTCAAACGCTTTTTGCGGCGAAATTTTAAACGAGATCATGGGTGACTTCGGCGTTTTTGATAAAATTTGCTTTCTAGCGGACGGTTCGCTACTAGGCAAGGAGCGCTATACTAGCAAGCTAGTTTGCCTTGACGCTGCAAGCGGCGAGCGGTTAAAGCCAGCGTGGCTGCGCGGCGAATGCGCCGAAGCGGACGAGTTTTGCGTTAGCGCGGACGGTTCGAGGCTCGCGCTAATTAGCTACGACAAAGCCCGAATCATCGATCTAAAAAGCGGAAATTTGCAGCTTATCTTTGAGCTCTCGCACGTCGTGAAGCGCTGCGAGGCTAAATTTGAGCGCATAAACGGCGAGGAATTTTTAGCCGTGTGCACCGACTACGGCTGCTTTAGCCTTTATAAAATTTAAGGAAAAATATGTTTTATTTTTTGCTTGGTATTTACTTTTTTTACGTTGCCGCAAAGGCGATTTTGGCGATATTGCAGATAAACTTTATCCGCGCGGAGGCTAAAAAGCCCGCCGTCGTGCTAGAGCAGAATGAATACGAAACCGCCGCCGCGGCCGCGATAACGAATCAAAAATTTGAGATAGCGAGCCTGTTTTATCACGCTGCGATATTTGTGATGTGGGCGTGCTGGGGGCTTGGCGAGCTGTATGAGAGCGCCTATAAAACGGGAGAACTGCGAGATCATATCATATTTGTGATGAGCTTTTTGATCATCTCGTCGCTGCTGGAGCTACCGCTAAATATTTACGAAACTTTCGTCAAAGACAAAAGGCTCGGCTTTTCAAACGTAACGCCTAAAATTTTCGCGCTCGATCTACTTAAAACGCTTGCGCTAACGCTAGTTTTTGGCACGCTGTTTGTGTGGCTGGTGCTGCTTTGCATTGGATTTTTGGGAGATTTTTGGTGGTTTTGGGCGTTTTTACTGAGCTTCTCGGTCGCGCTCGTTATAAATCTCATCTACCCGACGCTAATCGCGCCCATCTTTAATAAAATGCAGCCGCTAGAGGACGGCGAGTTAAAAAGCCGTATAGAAGGGCTTTTGACGCAGTGCGGCTTTAAAAGTAGCGGCGTTTTTACGATAGACGCCAGCAAGCGCGATAATCGCTTAAACGCCTATTTTGGCGGCCTTGGCGCGACTAAGCGCGTCGTGCTTTTTGATACGCTCGTTAAAAAACTAAGTCTTGCCGAGATAATCGCCGTTTTGGGGCATGAGCTCGGGCACTTTAAGCACGAAGATATCCTAAAAATGATCGCCCTAAGCGCGGTTATGCTTTTTGCGATGTTTTTTATATTCGGCAACATCCCCGACGCGGCGTATCAGGCGCTGGGACTCAGCCCGGCAGGCGGCGGAGTGATCGTGTTTTTACTGCTTTTTTCGCCGATATTCGGATTTTTATTTTCGCCTATTAGCTCGTATTTTAGTCGCGCGAATGAATTTGGCGCCGATAAATTCGCAGGCGACGTCTCAAACAAAGCCGATATGATAAGCGCGCTAAAAAAGCTAGGCAGTGAGAACAAGGCCTTCCCAAAGGCTCATCCGCTCTACGCGTTCGTCTATCACTCGCACCCGAGCCTCTTTGAGCGTATAAACGAGCTGGAAAATGACGGTAAATGACGCGCTAAAAGCAGCCGCCTCGCAGATAGCTCCAGTGTGCGAGATAAACGGCGCAAATCCAGCGCGCGTAGCCAGGGCGCTTTTGATGAGCTACCTCGGCGTAAAAATCGAGTGGATATTTTTAAATTTAAACCGCGAGCTTGATGATGCGGACGGATATTTTGTGCTCGCAAAACGCTTTGCAAATCCCGAGCCGCTAGAGTATATCACGGGCGAGGCGGGCTTTTACGGACTTAGCTTTAACGCAAAAAAGGGCGTCTTGATCCCGCGCCCCGAGACTGAAATTTTAGTCGAAAAATCGCTTGAGATTTTATCAAATTTGCCAGCGCGAAAGGGGTCGCCGCTAGTTGCCGAGATAGGCGCGGGAAGCGGGATAATCAGCATCTGTCTCGCGCTAAATTCAAACGCTAAAATCATAGCCTCCGATATCAGCGACGATGCGTTAAATTTAGCTCGCGAGAACGCCGCGAAATTTGGCGTAGAGGATAGGATAGAGTTCGTAAAATGCGCGTATCTGGATCAAATTTACGGGCGATTTGACCTGCTCGTTTCAAACCCGCCTTATATCGCGCGGGACTACGAGCTTGATAAATTCGTGCTAAACGAGCCGCACGAGGCGCTCTTTGGCGGCGCGGCGGGCGATGAGATCTTAAAAAACATTATCCTCGTCGCTAAAAATCGCGGCGTAAAATACCTAGCCTGCGAGATGGGCTACGATCAGCGAGAAAGTATGCAAAACGCGCTTAAATTTAACGGGTTTGAGGCGGAGTTTTACAAGGATTTAGCGGGATTTGACCGCGGATTTGTCGCGCGAAATATATTTGCAAATTTTTAAATTCTCACGCGGTTTGGGCTTTGGCGATAAACCAAATTTGACCGAGCTTGCGTCAAATTTAGCGCTCGCAAATTTTCGCCCTTCTTGCTCGAATTTAGCGGATTTTAAATGCTATAACCATAAAATGCGTGCGGTAAATCAAAAAAAGGAAAATTATGAAAAGCGTTTATTTTTTGCTTCTTGGCGCGCTCATCGGCACGGAGCTGGCTCTGGGCGCTCTGGTTGCGCCGACGATTTTTTATCCGCAGAGCATACTTGGCGAGGGCGTACTTACGCATTTTCAAAGCGGCAAACTCATGGCTACGATATTTGTTAAATTTAACTACGCCTTGCTAGCAGTTAGCGTCCTGATCGCGCTTTTTGAGCTTGTTTCGTTTAGATCCAGCGTCAAATTTGCCGCTAAATTTAGCATGGGTATGCTTTGCGCGATAAATTTAGCCCTCGCGCTCTCGTTCGTGTTTTACTTCACGCCTTTCGTCATGGATGCGCAGACCGCTGGCGAGGCGGCGACGCAGACGGCCGAGTTTGCTCAGATGCACGTAGCTAGCGAGTGGACGATGAAGCTGATGCTGTTTGCGCAGCTTGCTTTGTTTTTTATCAAATTTAAAACCGCCGAAAAATGAGCGCGAAGCCCGATATCCAAATTTTAACCGATTTTCTATCTGACTACACGAGCGCGATGGTGAGTGCTGGCACCTACACCGCGCGCGTCGAAAAGTGCGTAGACCGCGTGGCTAGGCGTTACGGATACGACGTTAGCGTGACGATTTTCGTAAAATATTTTACCATTAGCGTCATGGACTCGGCCGACAACTCCCTGCGCCGAACCTACGTGAAAAAGATTCCGCTAGGGCAGGTGAGCTTTAACCGCATTTCCGAGCTTTCGTCGCTTAGCTGGCGGATCTTGGATGAAAATTTGAGCCTTGATGAAGCCAAAGAACAGTTTGATGGCGTCATGCGCATAGGCGCAAATAAATTTACAAGCTCGCTTATTTTGATTAGCCTTGCAAATGCGGCGTTTTGCAAGCTTTTTGGCGGCGATATGGGCTCGGTAGCTTGCGTATTTTTCGCGACGCTCGTTGGCTATAGCCTCAAATTTGCGCTTGCTAAAATGGGCGTAAATTTAAAAATCCAGTACGTTTTGATCTCGTTTGTAGTCTCGTTTATCGCCTATCTTGGCGTATTTTACGGCTTTACGCACACTAGCGACGTCGCGATCGGCTCGTCGATACTCTTTTTGATGCCGGGCGTTTTTCTCATAAACTCGGTCTTTGATATCATAAACGACAACACGCTTGTAGGCATCAGCAGGGCCGTGAGTACGGGTATCTTGATACTTTGCATCGCGGTGGGCGTATATATCACGCTCTCGCTTAGCAATGCGGAGATTTTACATGTTTGAGCTTTTTACTGCGACTCTTATAGACGGCGCTTTTGCCGCGGTGGCGGGGCTTGGCTTTGCCTACGCTAGCTCGCCGCCTAAAAGGACTCTCGCATTTTGCGCGCTGCTTGCCGCGTTTGCGCACGCTAGCCGCTTTTGGATCATGCAGATGGGATTTTTTAACATCAGCGTAGCCACGCTCATCGTCTCATTTTTAAGCGGGATTTTGGGTATGCTCTTTGCCAAACGGCTCAAAGTGCCCGCCGAGATCATCGCATTTCCCGCACTTTTGCCGATGGTGCCAGGAGTTTACGCGTACAAGGGCATTTTAGCGCTGTTTTCGTTTCTAAACGAGCCTGATATCGCTAAGAAAAACGAATACCTAATCATATTTTTTGATAACGCGATCACGACCACGACTGTCTCGCTAGCCCTAGGCGTCGGGGTTTCGGTGGTGCTGATTTTATTTTACGATCAGTCCTTGATGATTACTCGCGGCGCTAAGTGCGATCTGGCGACGAAAATAGTTATAAAATGCAAATAAAATGTGGGGATTTAAATGATTGCATTTGAAAATAAATCAGAAAGATCTATTGCGCAAAGTATAATTGATTGTTTTAGTGAAGGCTCAAAAATCAATTATTTTTCAATTAATGACAATAGAAGAAAAGTTATTGTAAAACGGCATGTTGAAGAACTTCAAAAAGAGAAGCATATAATTATATTGGAGCATTATCGACCAAACACAAAAAAATGGGAATTTGTATATGCAGATGTAACGTTAATTATGAAAAAAAATCCAGATGATAGTTCTACTAATAAAATAATAGAAGAGGACTATAAGTATATTGGATTTGATATTATATTTAGCCTGACTGACAGAATGATATATAAGAGGATATTTATAAATTTTTCTTTTCATGCCCTATTGCGATTTATTGAAAGATGTAATATCAAAGAGCTATCCACGCCAGATAAAGTTAAAAAATTTTTATCTTCAATGATAAGACCGATAGTATTAAGATGTTTGTCTATGTATGATGGTCTTTGTAGTGAGTTAATGCATAATAAAAGCAATTATGATGAAATCAGGAAAAATTTAAGCAAAGGATCCTATATTGTGGCTAATGATATATTCATGCCTATTGCGTTTGAGATTGGAAAGAATAGTGAGGGGAAACCCAGTCTTTGTTTTACGATTAAAACGATAATGCCAGTAGGATTTAATAGTGCAAAAAGAGCAATTAAGAAAGAAGAGGCAAGGCTCCCTAAAGAAAAAATTTTTGACTATTTAAATATTATAAAAACATTAATTATTTAGAAATTATATGCTTTGGTGTAAAAAAGGAGAATGATGTAATGAAAATACGAATCT
>NZ_CALKTQ010000239.1 GCF_937997465.1 uncultured Campylobacter sp.
CATAAAAGCGCTAGAAAACGCGGGCGCAAACGTAGTCGCCTACGATCCAAAAGCCGTAAACGAAGCCAAAAAATATCTACCTAACTCAAATTTAAAATTTGCTCCAAACAAATACGACGCGCTAAACGGCGCCGACGCGCTCGCGCTGGTTACCGAGTGGAGCGAGTTTAGGTCGCCTGATTTTATGGAGATGAAACAGCGGCTAAAAAATGCCGTGATCTTTGACGGGCGCAATCAATACGACGCGAAAAATCTGTCAAATTTGGGCTTTAAGTATTTTCAAATCGGAGTAAAAGCATGAGGAAAATTTTACTTTTTATCGCGGCTTGCGCGCTGCCGTTTGCGCTTTTGGCGGGCGAAAACGCGGCGAAAACCGAGGAAAATATTTTCGAGCTACCTATTTCAAAGATGCCGCCTGATTATTTTAAATACGAAGTCGCGTTTTTTAAAGATATGCAAATCAACTGCAACTTTGCCTTTTTACTCGGCGGAAAACTCGAGGAAAAAGAGGACGCGCGCGGGATTTATTATGAATTTAGCGGCGGTGACGAGCTAGCGCAAACGATGATGCTCTGCAAGGACGGAAAGAAAAAGAGGCGGGTTTATTACGAATTCACTCAAATTTTACCTGGCGTTAGCCCCGTTAAAATCATAACTCCGCAAGGAGTAGGCGCGGAAATAAGAATGTATGAACGCGTAAAAACGATAGAACCAAAAAAATTAAAAAGGAAAAATAAATGAAAATAGCCGTTATTGGACTAGGATACGTTGGGCTGCCTTTGGCGGCTGCATTTAGCGAGAAATACGAAGTCACGGGCTTTGACGTCAATGCCGCCCGCATAGAGGAGCTCAAAAGCGGGTATGACCGCACGCTGGAGCTTAGCGCCGAGCAGATGAAAAAAGCGATAGAGAACGGCATGAAATTTAGCCTAAATTTGGACGATATAAAGGATTGCAATTTCTTTATCGTTACCGTCCCGACGCCGATAGATAAAAACAAACGTCCCGATCTAACGCCAGTGGTAAAAGCCACGCAAAGCGTCGCAAAGGTGCTAAAAAAGGGCGATATAGTCGTGTATGAAAGCACGGTGTATCCTGGCGTCACGGAGGAGATTTGCGTGCCGCTGCTTGAGCAAAGCGGGCTTAAATTTAACGAGGACTTTTTCTGCGGATACTCGCCTGAGCGCATAAACCCGGGCGATAAAGAGCACACCGTAACTAAAATCAAAAAAATCACTAGCGGCTCGACGCCCGAGGTAGCCGACAAGGTCGATGAGGTCTACCGCTCGATCATAACGGTGGGCACGCATAAAGCGCCTACTATCAAGGTTGCTGAGGCCGCCAAAGTCATCGAAAACACGCAGCGCGATATCAACATCGCCTTTATGAACGAGCTTGCTATGATATTTAACAAGATGAACATCGACACGAACGCCGTTTTGCAGGCTGCGGGCACGAAGTGGAATTTCTTAAATTTTCGCCCTGGGCTAGTAGGCGGCCACTGCATCGGCGTAGATCCATACTACCTCACGCACAAGGCGCAGGAGCTTGGCTTTCATCCGGAAATGATCCTAGCCGGACGCCGCATCAACGACAATATGGGCAAATACGCCGCAGATCAGGTCGTAAAACTGATGATAAAAAGGGGCGTTTTGATAAATTCGGCTCGCGTTTTGGTGCTTGGCCTTACGTTTAAAGAAAACTGCCCGGATATCCGTAACTCGCGCGTGATAGACGTGATCGAGGAGCTTAAGGATTTTGGTTGCCGCGTGGACGTCTACGATCCGTGGGCGGACGAGGCCGAGGTAAAGCGCGAATACGGTATCGTGCCGCTAAAAAGCTTTGACGAGGAGGACTACGACTGCGTCGTGATCGCCGTCGCTCACGATAAATTTAAAGGGTTAAAATTTAGCAAAGCTCTCGTTTACGATATCAAAAACGTTTACGAAAACGCCGACGCAAGGCTGTAATGCTCGTAAATTTGATCAGCTCCATCGTCGTTTTTATCGTCTCGATGGGGATAAATTTTTTCCTCACGCCTTACATTCTAAAAAGCCTAGGCAACGAAGCCTACGGCTTTGTCGGGCTATCTAACGCTATCGTGGCCTACGCTTTAGTCGTGACTGCTGCGATAAACTCCGTTAGCGGCCGCTTCGTCGCGTACGAGTGGCACAGAGGGGGCACGCGCGCGGCTAACGCCTACTACTCGTCGGTTCTAGTCGTAAATATCTTTTTTTGCGTTCTTATTTTGCTTGGCGCGGGTATTTTTATCTTAAATTTACAAAGCGTGCTAAACGTGAGCGACGCGCTGCTGGGCGACGTGCGGCTTACTTTTGCGTTTTATTTTATAAATTTTTGCGTCGGGCTTTTTAACGGCGTCATCAGCGTCTCGATGTTTATCAAAAACAAGCTCTACATCATCTCAGTTCGCAACGCCGCATCTAGCGCTATTTTGGCCGCTCTCATCGTAGCGCTTTTTTATTTTTTTAGACCAATGATCGCATATATCGCGATCTCCGCTCTAGTCGCGTCGCTCTTTGTTTTTTTTACGAGCGTTTGGGTTTCGCGCCGCATCACTCCCGAGCTTAAATTTAACCCGCACGAATTTGACTTTGCGCGGATAAAAGAGCTTTTGAAATCAGGCGTCTATAATAGCTTTAACGCCCTAAACCGCGTGCTTATGAGCGGTATGGATCTGTTTATCTGCAATATCTTTTTAAGCGGCAACGCGACGGGAATTTTAGCCGTTTCAAAGGCGGCTCCGATCATTTTGGAAAGCTTCGTGGCGCAGCTTAGCGCGATATTTGCACCAAAATTCGTCGAGCACTACTCCAAATCAAATTTGACCGCGCTTGTAGCGGAGGCTAAATTTTCGATGCGAGTTACGGCTTTTGTCATGAGCGTACCAGCGGCCATTTTTGTGGCTTTTGGACGCGAATTTTACACGCTTTGGCTACCGTTTAAAAGCGCGGATGAGATAAGCCTAATCTATAATCTTTCGATGATAACCCTGGTGCCGATTATATTTATTAGCTACGTTTTTTCGCTTTTTAATCTCGACAGTGCGACCAATAAACTAAAACGCCCCGCGATAGCAAACACTATTTTGGGTGCCGGCACGATTTTGGCTCAGATTGCCGTGCTTAAATTTACACCTTACGGTATTTACGGTATGGCGATCGTCGGCGCCGCACTTTATTCGGTGCGCATTTTGGGGTTTGACCTCATAAATGCCGCCTTAAATTTGAGCTTGCCGCTTACCACTTTTTATGGCGTTTATTTTAAAAATTTGGCCGTTTTTGTAGCTGTTTGCGGGCTGTTTTTTTGGCTGCGAAATTTCGTGCAGATTTCAAGCTGGAGCGAATTTGCCGCGTATTCGGCGGTTTTACTTGCGCTCGGTTACGCCGCGAGCTTATTTTTGATATTTGATAAAAGAGAGCAACTAATCGTGATAAATAAGATCAAATCGAAGTTTAAAAGATGAAAAATTTAGTATTCGTTATTTCGCTAAAAAGCGACGAGGCGCGCCGAGAAAAGCTAAAAGGGCGGTTTAAAAACTACGGCGAATTTAAGCTTGTCGAGGCGACCGACGGCAGGGCTATGAGCGCAAAGGAGTACTATGGCTACGCGCTAGCTAGCCTTGAGGCCTACGGCAGGCTGTTAAGCCCGTCCGAGGTCGGCTGCTCGCTCTCTCACATGCGCGCTTACGAGGAGTTTTTAAAAAGCGACGCCAAATTTGCTCTCATTTTAGAAGACGACGTTATCGGAGACGAGGACGGCGTGAAAAAGGCGTTTGAAACGGCTGCTAAGATGGACGAAGGCTCGGCGCTCATTTGCGGCGCGCAAGACGGGCTAGAGGGGCGATTTAGTGCATTTGGCAAAAAGCTGGAGGATGATTTTTGGCTGGTCTCAAAGCGCTCTTACGGCACGATCTACCGAGCGGCTGCTTACGTGCTTGATAGGCGCGCGGCGGAAAAGATCTTGCAAACGCACAAAAAGGCACTTTGCGTGGCTGATTTTTGGAGAATTTTGCTTTTGCAAAACGGCTTAAAGATGTATTTTAGCGATATCTTTGCTCATCCGACAGATCTAGCGGACTCAAATATCCAAGCCGAGCGGGTGCAAAGAGCGCAGGTAAAGGTCTCCCCGCTAGCTCGCCTAAACAGCTTAAAATATGTCGCCGCAACGCGCCTTGAAGCAGCAATTTTAGGCTATGAGCGGATATTTAAAAGATAAGAAACTAAGCGATTATAAAGCTCAAAATTTATAAAATCAATAATTTTGAAGATTTATTAAATTTTCGCGCACCGATTAAAATTTGGAGAGAGAATGAAGGTTTTATTTATAATTTCGACCCTGCAAGCAGGCGGCGCCGAGCGCGTTATGAGCTTGCTAGCGAGCTATTTTGCGAAATTTCACGACGTAACGCTTTTAAAATTTGACACCAAACCGCCGTTTTACGAGCTAGACGAGAGGATAAAGCTGATCGATTTGCCTTTCCCGATGGTGAAAAAAGGCTTTTTCGCAAATTTAATAAGGCGCGTGAAAAAGTTTTTTTATCAGCGAAATTTGATCAAAAACGGCGACTTCGACGTCGTTATCTCCTCGATGGACAGCACCAATATCAACGTGATTTTGTCGAATTTATTTATAAACAAGCCGCTTTTTATCAGCGAGCATTCAAGCGCCGATTTTTTCAAAGGGCGCGGCTGGCTGTTTTTGCGCCGCATGCTATATCCGTTAGCTAGCGGACTCACGGTACTTACGAAAGAGGACTACGAATACTATAGCTTCGTAAAAAATAAAACCGTGATGTACAATCCGATGTTTGAAGCTAAAAAACAGGGCTTGCCGAAGGAAAATATCATCCTTTTCGTCGGTCGCCTTATCTCGCTTAAGGGCTGCGACGTGTTTTTAAAGGCCATGAGCCTAGTCGATAAAGAGCTTTTAAAAGACTGGAAAATCGTGATAGCGGGCGCTGGCGAAGAGAGGCAAAGGCTAGAGCTTATCGCGCACGAGCAACTGCATCTAAACGCCGAATTTATCGGGCAAACGAGCGATGTAGCTTCGCTTTACGAAAGGTATAAAATTTTAGTCTCAAGCTCCAAAACCGAGGGCTTGCCGAATGTTTTAATCGAGAGCGTATTTTTTAACTGCGCTAGGGTGGCGACTGCTACAAGCGGCGCAAAAGAGCTTATTGAGGACGGAAAGGACGGATTTTTGGTACCGATAGACGACGTAAAAGCGCTCGGAAGTAAAATCGAACTCTTGATGCGCGACGAGGAGCTTAGGCAAGAGCTGGTAAAAAACGCCAACGAGCGCAAAAACGCCTTTAAAACCGATCAAATTTATCAAAAGTGGATGGATTTTATCACGCAAAATATAAAGAACTAAAATGCTAAAGGTAAGCATAATAATCCCAACTTACAACCGCAAAGAGCTTTTTGAAGCCGCCCTAAAAAGCGCACTAGCTCAAGACTACGAAAATAAAGAGATCATAATCAGCGACGATAACTCGAATGACGGTACGCGCGAGCTTGCGCAAAGTTACGTCGCTAAATTTGACAACGTAAAATACGTCTCAAACCAAACCTACGATCGCGGTCCAAACGGCAATAAAAATAACGGTTTTGACCACGCTAGCGGCAATGCTTTCGTGATTTTAGACGACGATGACCTGCTAATAGAAGGCGCTATAAGCAAGATGGCAGCCGTGCTGGAGCAGGGGTATGCTAGCGTCTGGGCGAATTGTTATTTTGAGATTGATGGCGAGCCGACGACGAAATTTTCGGGATTTGGACTAAATAAAAGCGGAGAAATCTCGCCGCAAGACTACTACGACGGCAAGATAACGGGCGAGTTTTTGATAATGTTTCGCCGTGATGCGATCGGGCAGAGGCGTTTTGAAAAGGGGCTTTACGGTAGCGAAAATACGCTTTGGATCTACCTTTTCGACCTTCCTGCTTACTATTTGCACGACGCCGTGCGCATTTACCGCTTTCACCGCAGCGACAGCGTCACGATAAACTCGTTTAAACGCCCGCTTTGCATAATGAAAGGTTACGCGATGACTGCGGAGCTCATTTTGCAAAAGATCGGCGATAAAAACGCTCAAGCTAGCGCAAACGGGGCAAATTCGGCCGAGCCTAAATTCCGCGTAAACGACGCTCACATCGCGATCCTATATAAAATGGCGGCATACTATGCGAAATTTGGCGGCGAATACAGAAAAATGTACAAGTATCTTTTTAAAAGCCTCAAATTTAAATTTACAAAAGAAGCGCTGGCGATGCTGATTTTAAGCCCGTTTCCAAAGTCTATGATTTTGTTTTTAACTAAAATTCGCGTTTGGATATACAAAAAAACGCACGGCGAATGAAAAAATTAGCCGTTTTTCTCTACTCGATGGGGCCGGGCGGCGCGGAGCGCGTGGTCTCAAATTTACTCCCCGCTCTGTGCGAAAAATACGAAGTTCATCTCGTTTTAATGAGCGAGGTCGTAGTCTACGAGATACCAAGCGCAGTTAAAATTCACTTTCTCGAGCGCTCGGACCCCTATGAAAGCGGCGTAAAAAAGCTTTTTCGCCTTGCTTTTGCGCTACCCTCTTTAGCTCTAAAATACAAAAAACTTTGCGAAATTTTGGGTATCGATGCACATTTTGTTTTGATGAACCGCCCTTGCTACGCGGCTTTAGCGGCTAAAATTTTAGGCCTAAAAGGACGGATGGTGATAAGCGAGCGCAGCTGTCCGTCGGTCATCTATAAAAGCGGGCTTAGCGGCCTTGCTAATAGAATTTTAGTTAAGGCGCTCTATCCTAGAGCCGATCTTATACTTGCTAACGCACAGGGAAATGCCGATGATCTAGTGAGAAATTTCGGCTGCGAAGCCGCAAAAACTAAGGTGCTATATAACGCGGTCGATTTGGCGGCGATAACAACTCTTGCCGATGAGCCGCTAGAGGATAAATTTAAGCCCTTTTTTCTAAACATCGGGCGGCTTGATAGCGGTAAAAATCAAGCCATGCTAATAAAAATAATCGCAAATTTAAACGATGAGCGTGCGACTCTTGGAATTTTAGGCAAGGGGCCTTTGCAAGGCGAGCTTCAAAATTTGATCGACGAGCTTGGCGTAAGCTCGCGCGTAAAGCTACTAGGCACGGACAAAAATCCGTTTAAATTTATCAAAAACTCCGAGTGTTTCCTTTGCGCTTCGCGGTTTGAGGGCTTTTCAAACGTGCTTTTGGAGGCGCTTGCTTGCGAGAGATTTATCATCTCTACCGATCACAAAAGCGGCGCTAGAGAGCTTCTTGGCGACGATGAGTACGGCATTTTAACTCCCGTTGATGACGAAAAAGCGATGGAGGCGGCGATGAGGCGAGCGCTTGAGGATGAAAATTTGAGGCAAGATTATGAAAAAAGAGCTTATGGCCGCGTAGCAAAATTTGATAAAAACGCCGTCGCGGCGCAGCTCATAGGATATTTAGAGGGTGAAAATGGCGAGTAAAATTTCGGGACTCTTAGATAAATTTAAATTTTCAAAACAGACTTTCTTTTTGATGCTTGCGGCGTTTATTTTTAGCGTGGTTTGCAGGCTGTACTGGGTGTACTGGGCGGGCGAATATCAGCACTTTTTCTGGAACGATCAGCTTATGATCAGCACGAACGACGGCTACGCCTTTGCCGAGGGCGCGCGCGACATGATAGCGGGCTTTCATCAGCCAAACGACCTTAGCTACTACGGCCGTTCGATGCCCACACTTACGTATTTTTTGTATCAAATTTTGCCTTTTAGCTTCGAGAGTATTTTGCTTTATATGAGCGTATTTTTTAGCTCTCTTATCGTTATTCCAGTGATTTTGATAGCCAAAGAGTACGAGATGCCTGGCATGGGCTTTGCGGCGGCCTTGCTAGCTAGTATCGCAAACAGCTACTACAACCGCACGATGGCCGGCTACTACGACACCGACATGCTCACGATCGTTCTGCCCGCGTTTAGCGTCTGGGTGATGATACGCCTCGCGCAGAAAAAGAACGTAAACGATCTCATTTTTATCCCGATTTTTATCCTGATAAACGACTGGTGGTATCCGAGCTCTTACTCGCTAAATTTTGCCATGCTGGGCGCATTTTTGCTCTATACTTTGATTTTTGATAGAAAAAACGCGCTAAATTACGAGGCGGCTATTTTGATGATAGTTGCACTTACGTATATCGATTTTTACGCTAAAAGCGCGCTTGTCGTCGCGCTTTATCTAGCGATGAGATTTCGTCCGCAGATCTGGGACAGGCGCGTAGTAGCCGCGTGCCTAGCTCTGGCCGTAGGTTTGCTTGGCTTTAGCGGTGGGCTAAATCAAATTTTATTTCAGCTTAAATTTTACATATTTCGCGGGGTTTCTGAGAGTAGCGAGCCGGTTTTTCATTTTTATAACGTAAATAAAACGATAATGGAAATGAGTGATTATTCGTTTGAGTTCGAGTCGATAAACGCTTTTGCTAAGCGTATCAGCGGGCATATCGTCACATTTGCCTTGTCGCTCGTTGGAGTCGCGGCGCTGTGCGTTAAATTTCGCTCCTTTTTGCTCGCGCTTCCGATGCTGCTACTTGGGTTTTTGGCGCTAAAAGGCGGGCTTAGATTTACGATCTACTCCGTACCCGTGATGGCGATAGGATTTGGATATTTTGCGGCGCTTTGCGTGAGTTTTTTCAAAAAAGATAAAATTTTAGACAAATTTTGTACCGTTTGTTTAGCGGCGTTTTTTGCGTTTTTCTTTTTGTATTTTGATAAATATTACAGTCTTTTGCACGGCAAATCTCCTGTTTTTGCGCCAAATTTTGACGGTGAGGCGAGCTTTGGCGTATATCTAGCCACGTTTGCGGCGGCGACGCTTATTTGTGGGGCGGCTTATTTTATGGTCTCAGGCCTAAGCTCGCTCAAAAAACACGCGCTTTTAGAAAAAATTTGCATCTTTTGTATCGCTGCGATATCCTTGATGCCGTGCCTTGAGCACATTTACGGCTACAAAGTCGGCACCGTTTTTGCCAAAAGCGAGGTCGAGAGCCTAGATAAACTGCACAAAATCGCGGGGCGCGAAGACTACGTGCTGGCGTGGTGGGACTACGGCTATCCGATCCGCTACTACGCAGACGTCAAGACCCTCATCGACGGCGGCAAGCACCTGGGCAGGGATAACTTCGCCGTGAGTTTCGCACTAGCTAGCAACCAGCGCATGTCGGCAAATATGGCGCGCCTAGAGGTTGAGTACACCGAGCGAAATTTCAGCGAGAGATTCGGGTTAAATTTGAACCAAATGATGAAAGACTACAACGCCACGAGCGTAAATTCGTTTTTGTATTCGCTAAATAGCAAGGATTTCCGTCCGCCGCAAAAAACGCGCGAGATTTATTATTATCTGCCTGACTCCATGATCGATATCTTTAGCGCCGTTTTGCGCTTTTCAAACCTCGATCTAAACAGCGGCGAGGAGTATGGAGCGATATTTTATCCGGGCAAACCTTACTCGGTGGACGGCGATACGATAAATATCGGCGGAGGGTTTAGCGTATCTGGCGACGCGTCAAAAGTCTATATCGGCGAGCGCGAAATATCCGTAAATACGTACTTTGAAACAAGCTACGACGAAAAGGATAAGCTGGTCGTCAAAAAGCACGAGATGGACGCGGACGGTAAAATTTATCTCATTTTTATGAAGGATTACAGGCGGTTTTTGGTGCTTGACGAAGCGGTGCTAAACTCGGCCTATATACAGCTTTTCGTGCTCGAAAACTACGACAAAGATCTCTTTGAGCCGGTCGTTTTAAACGGCGCGGTTAAAATTTATAGGTTGCTAAGATGAGGGCGCAAAATTTAAAGGATATTTTTTAAAATGGCTAAATTTGGATTTTTGAGTCACGCCGATATGAGCATTTACTTTTTCCGCGCGCCGATCATGCGCGAGCTAAAGCGGCTCGGGCATGAGGTGTTTGCTATCGCGCCAAAGGGCGACTACACGGATAGGCTAAAAAGCGAGTTTAACTGCGTGACGTACGAGCTTGACCGCGCGAGCTTAAATCCTCTAACCGTGCTTGAAAACTCAAAAAAGCTCGCCGAGATTTTACGCGGGTTAAATTTGGATCTGCTGCAAACCTCGGCGCACAAGTCAAACGTATTTGGCACCTTTGCGGCTAAAAAAGTGGGCATAAAGCGCGTGATAAATTTGGTCGAGGGGCTTGGCAGCTTTTATATCGATAACGACTTAAAAACCCGTCTAGTACGTGCTGCGATCGAGACGCTTTATAAAAAAGCGCTAAATATGAGCGACGGCTGCGTGTTCGTAAACGAGGCCGATCCGGCGTATTTTTTGAGCCGCGGTTTGATAGCCGAGGAGAAAATTTTTAAGATAAAAAGTGTGGGCGTGGATACACTCAAATTTGAC
The DNA here is from genome assembly GCF_937997465.1 of uncultured Campylobacter sp. Classification (GTDB taxonomy): domain Bacteria; phylum Campylobacterota; class Campylobacteria; order Campylobacterales; family Campylobacteraceae; genus Campylobacter_A. The sequence continues at coordinate 10,433 of NZ_CALKTQ010000239.1, forward strand.
GAAAACAGCGTGTCGGCCGCAAATTTGGGCGAGGATCTGCGCGGCAAAAAGATAGTGCTGATGATAGCGCGCGCGATGTGGCACAAGGGCGTGCGAGAGTTTTACGAGGCGGCAGAGCTTTTGCGCGGGCGCGAGGACTGCGCGTTTGTATTTGCGGGCGAAGGATTTGAAGGGAACAAAAGCACGGCAGACGTGAAGTTTTTAAAGGGCGGCGCCGTGCGGTATCTGGGCGCTAGAGACGACGTGCCAGAGCTTTTAAAGACTAGCTATCTGCTTGCGCTTCCAAGCTACAAAGAGGGCTTTCCGCGCACGGTTTTAGAGGCGATGAGTATGGGTAGGCCAGTCGTAGCTAGCGATGTGGCAGGATGTAACGAGGCCGTGACGAATGGCTTTAACGGCCTGCTTTGCGAGGTAAAAAGCTCCGCCGACCTAGCCGCAAAGATAGAAATTTTACTAAACGACGAAAATTTGGCCTCGCAAATGGGCCGAAACGGACGGGAGCTCGCCCTGCGCGAGTTTGACGAGCGAGCGGTCGCGCGAAAATATATAGAAATTTATAGGAAATTTATCGATGTATAGAGCGTTTTTTAAGAGATTACTGGATATTTGCGGTGCGATTTTTTTAATCGTACTGACGCTGCCGATTATGGCGGTTGTTGCAGTTTTGATATATTTTAAGGTTAGCAAGGGCGTCATTTTTACGCAGGCGCGCCCGGGTTTGCACGCTAAAATTTTTAAAATTTACAAATTTAAAACGATGAGCGACGAGCGCGGTGCGGACGGCGAACTGCTGCCCGACGAGCTGCGCCTAAGCGGCGTCGGCAAGACCATCCGAAGCCTGAGCCTTGATGAGTTGCCGCAGCTTTTTAACGTGCTAAAAGGCGATATGAGCTTCATCGGGCCGCGTCCGCTTTTGGTTGAGTACCTGCCTCTTTACGACGCCGAGCAGGCAACCCGCCATGACGTGAGACCGGGTATCACGGGACTAGCGCAGGTAAACGGCCGCAACGCGATCAGCTGGGCGGAGAAGTTTAAATTTGACGCGAGATACGTCCGCGAGCTTAGCTTTACGCTGGACGTGAAAATCGCGATTTTAACGGTGCAAAAGGTGTTAAAACGAAGCGGTGTAAGTAAAGAAGGCATGGCCACGACGGAGAAATTTAATGGCCGCAACTAAAATTTACGTTTACGGCTTTAGCGGACACGGAGCCGTCGTCGCGGACGTAGCAAGAGCCTGCGGATACGGCGAGGTCGTGTTTTTAGACGATGCCAAATTTGACGGCAAAAACGTGCTCAAATTTGACCCGAGCTTAGAAAAAGCGGACGTGATCGTAGCTATCGGAGATAATAAAATCAGGCGCATCCTGCAAGAAAGAGTAAAAAACGCGGGCTTTGTCATAGTAAATTTGATCCATCCAAGCGCGGTAGTAAGCGCTAGCGCGCAAATAGGCGAGGGCGCGGTCGTGATGCCAAATGCCGTCATAAACGCGCGCGCTGTAATAGGCGAGGGTGCGATAATAAACACTGGCGCGATCATCGAGCATGACTGCGAGATCGGCGATTTTGCCCACGTTAGCCCAAACGCGGCGTTAGCGGGCGGCGTGATCGTTGGTGCAAATACCCACGTAGGCATAGGATCTTGCGCAGTGCAGTGCATAAAAATCGGTGCAAACTGTATCATCGGAGCGGGCAGCGTCGTAGTACGAGATATCGCAGACGGTAGCGTCGCCTACGGTAATCCCGCTAAAGTTAGGCGAAATTTGAGCTAAATTTGAGAGCCAAAATATCGCTCGTCAAATTTACGTCCGTAGCGACAAAAGTCGGCACAGGCAAAATATATAAATATCATTTGCTGCGTCAAATTTGCAGTTCCAAAATACATTTTGACGCAAAATTTAACAAAATCCCCATTTTCTACGGCCTAAAAGCAAATTTAAACGAGTTTTTATAAAAATATTTAGATTTTAAGTGCTACAATGCGTAAATTTATTTAAGGAATAATAATGCAAAGAATTTTCCTAAGTCCGCCGCACATGAGCGGCAAAGAGCAAGAGTACATAAACGAGGTCTTTAAGAGCAACTACATCGCGCCGCTTGGCGAATACGTGAATAAATTTGAAGCAAGCGTCTCAAGCTACGCGGGCGCGCCCGATGCGCTGGCGCTAAATTCCGGCACGTCGGCGATCCACTTGGCGCTAAGAGTGCTAGGTATCGGCGCGGGAGACGTGGTGTTAGCCTCTACGTTTACCTTTATGGCGTCCGTCAGCCCGATACTTTATCAAGGCGCGACGCCCGTTTTTGTCGATAGCGACGAAAGCTGGAATCTAAGCCCCGAGCTGCTAAAAAAGGCGATCGCAAACTCGCCTAAAAAGCCAAAAGCGCTCGTCGTCACGCACCTTTACGGTCAGGCGGCAAAGATGAAAGAGATCTGCGAGATATGCGAACAAGAAAACATCGCCGTGGTCGAGGACGCGGCCGAGGCGCTGGGCGGCTTTTATAACGGCAAGGCGCTGGGTACGTTCGGACGACTGGGCGCATATAGCTTTAACGGCAACAAAATCATCACCACAAGCGGCGGCGGCATGCTAGTGGGCGAAAGAGAGCTCGTCGAGAAGGCGAGATTTTACAGCACGCAAGCTAGGGAGCCCTTTTTGCACTACGAGCACAAAGACTACGGCTACAACTACCGCCTAAGCAACGTCCTTGGCGCGATAGGAACGGCGCAGATGGAGGTGCTCGAGCAGCGCGTTATAAAAAAACGAGAAATTTTTGAAAAATATCAAAAAGAGCTTCCTGAGCTTGAGTTTATGCCAGAGATTGCAAATTCTCGCGGCAACCGTTGGCTAACGACCGCGCTATTTAAAGAAAAAGGTGCGCATCTGCGCGTGATATACGCACTAGCTAAAGAAAACATAGAAAGCCGTCCTCTTTGGAAGCCGATGCATATGCAGCCGGTGTTTGAAGGGGCGCTAGCGTTTACGGACGGGACTAGCGAGGAGATGTTTGCGCGCGGTATCTGCCTGCCTAGCGGCACGGCGATGGGGGACGAGGAGTTCGCGCGAGTGGTAAAAATCGTAAAGGAAAATTTATAAATGTTTAAAGCGACGAAGCTAAAGCGGCTTGCGTTTTTTCTAACCTTTGACATCGTGATATTTGCAGCGTCATTTTATCTAGCGTATTTGCTTAGATTTAGCGGCGTGTTGCCTGATTATTTTAAGGGCGGGCTGGTCGCGGGCTGCGTTACGATGGTGGTTTTAAAGCTATTTTTCATGTGGCTTTTTAAAATTTACAAGGTGCCGTGGAGATTTTTTGGACTAAACGAAGCGAGGAAAATTTTCCTCGTTCATCTTTGCGCGATAGTTTGCTTTTGGATCGTTTATTTTGCGATGCCCGCGGTTTTCAACCCGTTTCCGCGAAGCGTGGTTTTTATAGACTTTATCATCTCGTGCCTGCTAATCGGAAATTTAAGGATCGCCAAGCGTATGTTTTTGGACTTTTCTAAAAAGCCTCATACGGGCGAGCCATGCGTCGTTATCGGCGCTACGTCAAAGGCGCTACATGTTTTAAAAGGGCTTAGGCAGGGCTATATCGATCTATATGCGGTAGGCGTGGTAGACGGCAGGAGCGATCTAGTCGGTACTTACTGCGACGGATTTTTGGTGCAGCCAAAGAGCGAAATCGCAAATTTGATCAAAGAATATAACGCAAAAACCGCCATCATCGCGCTAGCTCTGGGTCAAGACGAGCTAGCGGAGCTTTTTGACGAGCTTACGGCTTACGGTATCCGCGATATCAAGATTTTTTCTATGTTTGGCACCGGTAAGGATGCGATCAAGGATATCTCGATCGAAGATCTGCTAGCTAGAAAGCCAAAAGACCTAGATAGCAGCGCGGTGGAGAAGTTTTTAGGCGGTAAGGTTGTTTTAGTTACGGGAGCAGGCGGTAGTATCGGTAGTGAAATTTGCAAGCAGTGCCTCAAATTTGGCGTTAGCAAGCTAATCATGATCGATCACAGCGAGTTTAATCTCTATAAAATCGGCGAGATAACTCACAGCGACAAAACCGTGAGCAAGATGATAAATATCGTAAACGAGGATGATCTGCGCGCGGTTTTTGAGGAGTTTAAACCGCAGATCGCTATCCATGCCGCAGCCTATAAGCACGTGCCGCTTTGCGAAGCAAACCCGAAAGCCGCAGTCGTAAATAACATAATCGGCACTAAAATTTTGATTGATTTGTCCATAGAATACGGCGTTAGCAAGGTCGTGATGATATCCTCCGATAAGGCTGTGCGCCCGACAAACATAATGGGTGCGACCAAGCGCGTGTGCGAGCTTTACGCGCTAAACTCAAATTTACCTGCTAAAACTGAGATCGTCGCGGTGCGCTTTGGCAACGTGCTAGGCTCAAGCGGTAGCGTAATACCGAAATTTAAAGAACAAATCGAAAACAATAAACCGCTAACCGTCACGCACCCTGATATCACGAGGTACTTTATGCTGGTTTCCGAGGCTTGTCAGCTCGTGCTTCAGGCTGCTTCGATCGCAAAAGGCGGCGAGCTTTTCGTGCTTGATATGGGCGAGCCAATAAAGATCGCCGATCTAGCCAAAAAGATGCTGATTTTATCAAACAAAGAGCACCTAGGCGTCGAATTCGTCGGCCTCCGCCCGGGAGAGAAGCTTTACGAGGAACTTTTAATAAACAAAGACGACGTAAAAACCGAGTTTCAGTCTATTTTCGTGACGCACTCGGGCGAATACGACCTAGCTAAACTAAACGAGCAAATTAAAAATTTAACGCACGCGGACGACGTCGCAGCGGGGCTAAAAGAGATCGTGCCCGAGTTTAATCACGCGCTAAATAAGGAATAAATTTGACGTTACAAGATATACAGAGGTTTTCGGAGTTAAGATACAAGGCTAGAGCCTATATATGCTATCTTTTTAGTAAAAATTTGCCAAACAGGCTGCCAGGAGTAAACGCCGAGTCAATAAAAAGCGGCTTTGATAAAATGGCGCACGAGATAGAGGATTTTGACGCTTTTTACGTGCTTGACGCAAACGGCGTGCAAATAGGCGACACCGTGAGCTTAAATGAAAAATACAAAGCCGGCGGCGGCGAAAACTGCAGCAATAAGTCTTATTATTACACCGCGGTGCGCGAGAAGCGCTGCGTGCTAAGCGACCCGTATCCGTCCTCGCTAACGGGCGAGCTGTGCGTGACGGCGTCCACACCGATATATGACGACAAAGGGGAGTTAAAATTCGTCGCTTGTATCGACGTTTCGCTAGAAAATATCCTAGCCATCATCTCCCACGGCAGATTAGAGAGCTACTTCGGCAAATTTCTAAAGGTCGTTTACGCCGCGTTT
>NZ_CALKTQ010000240.1 GCF_937997465.1 uncultured Campylobacter sp.
AAAGTATAGCAGTAATATAAAATACCTAAGTTTTTAGGAGCCTTTATTTTTAGAAGTTTAGTTTATAATAGAATTTTCTACTTTTTTATTGCAAATTTAGCTGGAGAAAATTCTCAGATAAAATATTTAGCTAATTAAAGTAGATGCAAGACACCTTTTATCTCCATGGTTGGTATAAGATAGTGGCTATAAAAACAAAAACCCTAAAAGTCATTTAAAAGATAAAACACCATAAAAAATGCCATTTATTTATATTATAAATATCTTTTATATCGTACTCCAGTACAATAGACATATACTTCTAAAATTTATATAATTCTTCCAATTTTAAATAAATCATACTCAAGAACAAGGAGAATATGATGCCTAAAGAAGCTGGAGTAGTTAAAAGCATAAGCGGAGGAATAGTAAGAGCACTTAATGACTTAACAGGAGAGGTAAGACAATTAAGTGTAGGAGATATTGTATACCAAGGTGAAAAGATAGTTACAGAAGGTTCTAACTCTAAAGTAACAATAACTCAAACTGATGGTAAAGATATAACTTTAATAGGTAAAGATACTCTAACTCTAGATCAAGACTCTAACAATAACGAAACAGTAGCTGATATCTCAGCTCTACAACAAGCCATCTTAAAAGGAACAGATCTTAATGCTCTAGAAGAAACTGCTGCAGGTGGTCCACAAGCAGGTGGAAATGGTGGAAATGGCGTAAGTCTATCTTCTGCTAGTTTTACAGAAGGTGGTCACATTAGTAACATATATGCTAATGTAGAAGCTATAGATGCTTTAGCTCTAGCAGCAGGTGGAGATAATAGCTTTGGTGTAAGTGGTGGAAACGACTTAGGTATAAAAAATACTAATGTGACAACTGAAGGACCGACATTGTTTGGTGGCATAGAGCTCTCCTCGTCTTTCTATAGCGACGATATTTCTAACGGCTACTTTTCAAATTTAGGAACGGCCATGCACAATGCATGGCTAGATAGCGCGGAAGGCGTAGCGCAGATAAACGATATGAAAGAGCAAATGAAATCGGCTCTCGAAAACGTTAAACAACCTTATCCGAACCACACGCAAAATGCTTTTACGGCAGAGCAAATAGATAATTTAGTTAACGAGTATGCAAATTTAAAATCCGCTAAAGAACCCGTCGACAGTTCAAATAGCGCAAATTTAACGAATACGAACAATTTATCGAGACTATTTGATACCCTTGGAACTCAAGTTAGGATAGGACAAAAAACGATAGAGATAGACGGGCATCAATTCCAAAAAGCTACTGCGTCGATTCCTGAAGAAAGTATAGAAAAAATAGGCGACAGCGGTTGGGGACTAATCAAAAATGCCGCCGGAGAACCGGTAGCCGTAATGCCGATCGGTAAAATAAAAACAGGATTAAAACTCGGTGTCGGAAACGGCGAAATAGGTAACGAAACGCTAACTACGAGTACCAATGAAAACGCGCACGTCATATCCCACGGCGGCGTTCAAAAAATTTTTACTAACTATACCGATGCAGATAACTATATGAAAAGTATCGGCATGCATTATATTGACAATCCGGCTTACGACCCTATGAACCCAATGTCTGCGCCGTCTATAATTACGGTAGATTCTAACGGTAACCAAATTTCATCTTACCAGGCTTATAGTTCTACGACTCATACTACAAATTTAACTACTCTAAAATTGCCGGCTAGTACGTTAGCGAATTTGAGGGTATTCGGTAGCGACGGAGACGATACTCTTATGTTAGATGGCGTAACCGTAAAAGCCGTTTACGGCGGTTCCGGGGCCGATAACATTACCGTTAATAATTCTACTATTACGGAATATATTTCAGGCGATGCCGGAAACGATAATATAACCGTTAATAATTCTACTATCAACGGCAAAACTATTACTAATAGCGACGGTTTATCAAGCCATGAAGCTATTACCGGAAATAGCGGACAAGATACAATAAGCGTAACGAATTCTAATATTATCGGTAATATAGACGGCGGGGCGGATAACGATAAGATAGATGTTGTTGGTACCGGCATAAAAGACGGTCACGGAAAAGTCGTAGGCGATATCAACGGCGGAGACGGAAATGATTATATAAACGTAATGACCGATGTAGACGGTAACATAAATGCGGGCAGATCGTCTGACAGCGGAGTGCCCGGCATCTTAGATAATCACTCTAGGTATCACGATAGAATTATGGTCGGAGCAGTACCTACGCCGGGAACTAGCGTTACCGTAAACGGAAACCTTACCGCCGACGGTAACGTCCTGATCGGTACGAGCGACGCTCGCATAAAAGGAAACGTCGTAGCAAATAGCGCCTCAAACCAAAGAGCAGAAATAAGTTTGGGCGAAAATACGAAAGTAGACGGAGATGTTATAGGTGGACACGGAAAAGACTTTATAGATATAAAAGGATATCATGACGGAACTAAAAACGCTATAGTTCGCGGAAAGGTCGATGCTAGGGAAGGCGACGATAGAATAGACGTATATAACGGTAGCGTAGGAGGTCAAATCGAAGGCGGAAAAGGCGACGATATGTTCAACCTATATAAAGGATCTCGCATAAATAGCATAAACGATATAGAAGGAAACAGCCAGCTTCAAGTAAGCAAGACTACGGTGGATAGTAATCTTAATTTTAACGGCGATACTAAAATAGAAGTAGTTGCGGGCGGCAATATTTCGACCGACTTAAATTTAAGCCATAATAATAGAATTTCGGCAATGGGCGATAATGCCAAAATAACCGGCGATATAAACTTTAGTGGTAACGGCAAGCAATTTGTTAGCGCAATCTATGGAGGCGAGATCGGTACTATAAATTTAGGAAATGGACAAAACGAGGTCGTGGTTGGAAGCGGACGCAGCGGAACTTATCAAGACTCTAAGATAGATAACGTAAACGGTGGAGGCGGAGCAGATACCATAAAAGCGTTTAGCGGAGGTACTATAAATAACCTAAATATACAAGACGGTAGCGGCGACGATACCATATCCATGTTTAGTACAAAGACTTCTTGGCGTAATGGCGACGATACGATCGATACGGTTATTAAAGGAGAGGGAGTTATAAATCATATCCAAAAAGATAGTGGAGATAACGTAATACACGGCAAAAGCATAAACGATATGACCGATGGAACGGAAAAGAGACACATTATAGTAGATAGTGCGCAGGATAGCAATATAAATTTATCTAGTATAACCGAACACGGTTTAAGCCAAAATCATGCGGGAGTCGTTAACCACGTATACGACTCGATAGACATATCAAACGTATCAAACGCTAGACTTAAAATCGGTATCGGAGATGTATTAAACTTGCCCGAGAAAGATCACGGTATAGGCGAACTAGAATCTACCCTAAAAATAAAATACGGTTCGGACGATAAAGTAGAATTGGAAAGTAACGGTAGTAAAAACGGATGGCATGAGATTACAAATGACGGTGATGCTGGCAATAAAACGTATAAAGCAGAGCTAGATCACGACGGTAACACATATTCGGTTATAATTAAAGTTGACAATGATTCTATTACCCCAGATATCTAAATAATCCTTTTATGGGTAAAGCAACTAAAAGTATTTATGGTCGCTTTACTCGGCGCTTAAAAAATGAGAATCGCGAGTTTTTATACAAAATTTATCTTGGCCAAAAGTCAAGATAAATTTTAGCGATTTCTATATTTTCAGCGTTTATTTTATTTAATATTAATCTACAATTTGATCGTTTTTGTTTAGTTGAAGAAAAATAAATAACTCTAAATTTTTATTGTTTGTCTCATACACAATATAACGGTACGATAAGGTAAGCTCCTTGAAGACATAAATATTAATCAAGAACAATAAAAATATTATGACTAATGAAGAATGTAATACTATATCTACCGAAATATGCCAGAGAAGGAGAGATAAAATTTATCTTACTTACGAAAGTATATACGTAATCAATGGGTATACCGTTAAAATAGAGGTGGACCAAAAAATTCATACCGAATTCTAAGAAGTCTTTGCGGCGAGCTTAAAAACTCGTCGAAAATTTTATCTTCATATATTGATCTTGTTTTTATCAATTCTAATATAAATTTTTACCAATAATAGTATTTAAAGACGTTTTACCAGATGGCTTAGTCTAAAACCAAATACTTAGACTACGAAGTACCTACAGTCTTTGGTTTTGATAAGGTCGATAATAAATAGATATTTAAATTTAGTGTATATGATACGTTAAAAATCGCCGATGATAGTGTAGATCTTAACAAGGTAGATGAGATAAGGCTTCTACACCTAATGATGAAGGCTATTATATCTATACAAAAACAGAAGAAAGTCACACCATAACCTTAGAAATTAAAGACGCAGCAGTACAAATTGATCTTTAAAAATTCAACCAAACGCTTTAATCCCAAAGTAAAATTTCTTTGGGATATTCTTTTTTATCATTAAATTTTTATAATTGTTTATCTTTTTAATCTATACGAAAAGACTTATTTTATTTTTTATAAATTTCCTACAATAAAAGATAAGATTATTTCAATATGAAATAATTAAGCAAATTTACAAATATCAAATAAATAGCTTTTATGGATTATGACTTAATAAAAATCTAAGCACTCTATAATTAGTCAATATTTCACCTAGCCAGTAACCTCCTTTTATCCTCGATGTTTAAACTTATAAAATCGATGCTGAACACGCTAAATTCATATCCTAAGAGATAATTTAAAAGCAAGGTTTTATATGCCGCCGCAAAAGCATGATCTGGATGATGTGAGGTAAAGATCACGCAGGTTTGTTGTTTGCTATTAAACCTTTTGATTAGGCTTAAAATGGCGTTTTAATGAAAGACATCAAGGCATGACGTAGTCTCGTCCATGACGAGAATTTTGGACAGTAGTACAAGCAAGCTATAAGTGCTAGTTGCACCATGCCACCGCTTAGCTCATCTACGTTTAAATTTAATTACTCACTAACGACTGTTATCCGTACAGCTTCCTCGGCCAACTCACTATCCTCCGCACTCGGCCTTGAAACATGCCGATGTTTGCGTTTACGCCCATTAAAATCAGATCTTTTAACTTAAAGCTATCACTTTGTAGCACGCATTATACGAGCTTGGCGCGCTCTTGACTACCAAGAGGGGTATGATCGCGGTATCAATCAAGATTTGACCGCCTTTTGCTTTTAAAATCCACAAAATAACCTTTAAAACATAAATTTTTGCCTATGCCGTTTGGGTCAAAAATCACAAGCGTTTCGCCACTATTTAGGTTAAGGCTCAAATTTTGTAAAATTTGTAAGAAAAGCTTAAATTTTCTATACTTAAGACCATCTTTTGCCATTTTTAACTAAAATGAAGCCGATCATGGGAGCTCCTATAAGTGTGATTAGGATACTTAGTAGAATTTCAGCCGAGTTAACACTTCTGGTCGCGATGTCGGTTAGCATCAAAATATCCCACCTAAAATCGGAGTTTATATTTTGGTGCTCTTACCGTCATCTCTATTTATACTAAAGCAAAGTACATTGCAGGGTTTGAGCTATGCTGGCTTTGTCATCTTAATCTATGGCTTCATCTAGACTATTAGATAAAATTTTAGCATGCCATTCAAAGTCTCATTACTTTTATTAAGTAAATATAGTACAATTTTTTTTAAATTTTTACAAAATGCTTTCGATAAATTTGCCCTTTACTTATTATCAAATTTTCTATTATTAAAAGATTGGATAGCAAATATTTTAAAATTTTTTATAAAGTCTTTTTTTACGCTTAGCAAAATTCTAACTCATAGCTCATCTAGACTTACTTTTACTGGTTTTTCACCACTTGCTAGAGCAGTATCTACCGCTTTACTTAGATGATACTCTTCTATTATCTCTGCCATTTTTTCATAGACAGCACTTGGTACTAGATATGCGCTAGGGACATTGTGGTTTAGTATAGCTACGACATTATCTCCAGCTTGTTTTAAAATTTGAGCTGGAGACTTTTTTAGCTCGCTTATGCTAGCTGTGAAATTTGCTTGTATAGTTTGCATTTTTATCCTTTATTTAATACCTAAAATAATACTAAAAATTATAAAAATAACCAAAAAGCTCCGACATTGTAACTATACTAACTATATTCTATTTACCCTCTGGGTCTAAGCCATTTAGGATGTAGCCAACCTCTTTGTCGCTTAGGTCGTAGTGTAAAAACTCTTTATAAAATTTCTTTGTCTCAGCTTCTATATTAATATCTTTAAAAAGCTCAGGATGTAAGGTCTTTGCCGCCCATAAAATTTGCAAAGCCCCCTCAGCGCCGTATCTATCCCAACTAAAGACGCCAGCTGGATTTACATAGACTTTTTTGTTTTTGACAGCGTTTGTGCCGACATAGACTTGATTTTCATATAGTTTTTTTAAAATTTCTGGTGCTTTGGCTCCACCTATGATGATCACGTCTGGGTTTATATTTATGATCTCTTCGGCATTAAGCTCTAGCATATTTCCAGCTTTTGAAACTGCATTTTGACCACCTGCAACTCTTATCCACTCATCTATGATCGTATTTGTGCCATCGGCCTTAAGTAAGTTCTTGCCATCGGCTATATGAAGCATTTTTGGTCTATCTGACACAGCGATCTTATCTGTTTTACTTAGCACTCTTTTGAGGTTGCCGTCAAAATACTCATTAAATTTCTGAGCGATTTTCGGTGCGTCGTCACCTATGACTTCAGCCATGATGGATATGCTCTTTTTCATATCAGCGTGATTTGTAAATGACGGATAAAGCACAGTAAAGCTATTTTTAGTTAGCTCTTCTTTGTTCTTTTTATCAGCGGCTATGACGATGTCAGGGTTTAGTTTGACTAGCTCTTCAGCCTGCAAACTCTTGCCATTTACGCCGTTAGGTATGCTTGAAATTCTAGGATACACATGCGCAAACTACTTATTGTTTTTGATAAGATCAGTCGTCGCTACTATCTTATCAGCTCCGCCTAGCATCAAAACGATCTGGTTGTTTGCATACCAAAGTGTGGCGATCTTTTCCACATTTACAAGGACCTTGACGATGTCACCAGAGATATCTTTTACATCTCTAAACTGGGCTGCATTTAGCATAGATGCCATTAGCAGCGACAAAAAAGCGATGAAAATTCTTTTCATTTT
>NZ_CALKTQ010000241.1 GCF_937997465.1 uncultured Campylobacter sp.
CATACGCTTTTTAGTTGTTCTTGCAGCACCCTCGCGCCATCGCGCCCCGCTTCGTCCAAATCGTAAGCTATGCTTACGGTCAATCCTTTAAAGAGCGGTAGATATTTGTCATCAACTCTTGTCGACGCCGAGCCGATCGTAATAGCTTTATAGCCGCACGCGAGAGCATTTAGACAATCTTTTTCGCCCTCGAGTATGAAAATCGTGTCGTCTTTCTGAAGCGGCTCTTTTGCGTATTCTTTTAAATCTTGCAAGTTAAAAGGACAACGCGGTCTATTCTTTGAAAACATCACTTTCGGCAGTTGCACGATTTTCCCGTCTTCGCCCATAAACGGCTTCGGGTTCTTGTTATATTTCCAAAACGTCAAGCAGTTGCCGTTTTCATCTCTTACCGGCATAATTAGCCTATCAGCCTGCTTGGAATATCCTATTTCGTAGCGTTTGGCGATAAATTCTTTCTCGGATTTCGTTGCAGTTGGCAAAGTTTGGGATAAAAGTTCCCAATAGCGCGAAAAATTTTCTTTGCGCTCGAGTGCAAATTTATCTATATATTCTTGTGTAATAAATGGTTTTTGTTCTACTTGGCGCGGCGCATGAGAGTGCTCGATTGGCTTAAAAACCTGTTCCTTGCCAATAATATAAGAAGCCTTAGAAAAGGCCTCTTTCTTCGTAAAGTTATGATGCTCTACCATAAAATCAATTATGCTACCGCCCCAGCCGCTTCCAAAATCCTTGATTTTTCCGGTCTGCGGATGAATTGATGCGGAGGCCGTCCGCTCGTCACGCATTTTAAATTTATACGCTCGATTTACCTCATACCCTAGCGACATTAAAATTTGCGCTGTTTCGTCTTGAGAAAAATTCATGCTCAATCCTTAATATATTTTATATTAAGTTAATGTAAAATATATTAACTTAACGTTATTCCGCCCGATCTATCTATGTTTTTTTTGTTCAAACTAAGAACTTTGCGTGCGTTTCGCTCTAGCTCACTTTTAAATTTTGCGATCTCGGCTTTACCGATTTGGATAGACATAATTTTATTTAGCTTCGTTTCATTCGCCTGAGCAAAACAAGCTTTGTCGATTCTGCCTTTTTGGAAATCTTGGTCTAATT